>CAIXUF010000118.1 GCA_903922535.1 Candidatus Hydrogenedentota bacterium | reverse complement strand
CAGACAATCGTTGACGCTGAGGGTGGTCTGGGTGATGTAAGCGACTTTTTCGGGGTCGTCGACCTGGAGCCGGTCAACGTCTTCCGGTTTCTGGATGATGCGGATGTTCTCCGGCGCCCACCCGACCGTGCCGACAGTCTCGTCATGGCCCGGTTCACCGATCATGATGACGGTGAATCCGCGTTCGGCGAAACGGCGCGCCTCGTTGTGCACCTTCTCCACGAGCGGGCACGTGGCGTCGATGACGCGCAGGCGCAGTCGGTTGGCATGGTCCCAGCGTTCCGGTCCCACGCCGTGGGCGCTGAAAAGGAGGTGGGCACCCTCGGGCACATCGTCGAGGCTGCGCACGAAGACCGCCCCCTTCTTGCGGAGTTCGTCGACCACGTGCGCGTTGTGCACGATGTTGTTGAGCACGTAAACGGGCGCGCCGTAGCGTTCCAACGCACGCTCAACGCTGCGGATGGCACGGTCGACGCCCGCGCAAAACCCGCGCGGTTTGGCAATGATCAGACGCATGGGGACGTTCCGTCATGCCCGCGCGGGCGGGCATCCACACCTGCCGAAAAGTCCGGCCAATCGGGAGATTGGCGTACCCGGAGAAGGCGCCGTCTTAAGTCCCCCTTTGAAGGGGGATTTAGGGGGATGTTGCGTGTGGTTGGGATTGGACGCATGGCGGGGTGCCTTTCTAAATCATCCGCGCTGTCGGGAGAGGGCCAGCAGGGTCGCAAGCGCCAGTCCGCCCGCGAAGAGATCGCCCAGGATGCCGCCCAAATCCTTGGCGGTCTGGTTGCATCCGGTGCATCCGGCGCCGGCGGCGACAGTTTCACCTTCCGTGGCGGATTCGCCTTCCGTCGGGATGGCGGCCACCACGGGCGTGTTGACCACGGGCGACTGTTCCTCCGCCCCAGTGAAGCGGTAGAAGGCGTAGCCGGAAACGCTCATCTGGCCCGAGTCGCTGTCACCGGTTTTGACGCGGTAGGTGAACGTGACCGGAAATGACGGAACGGTGATGTAGGCAAACTCCATACTGTTGGAGCCGGCGGCGGGACCCACTGGGGGTCGCATGCTGGGATCAATGGCGGAGTAGCTTTCCAAAGTCCATGTGTCCGGCACGGTGTCTTTGAGGCCTAGCGCGGTGAGTGTGCGGGAGTCGTTCTTGGTGATGGTGACAGTGATGGCGATGATCTGCCCCGGCGTGTAAACGGCGGGCACGACAACGCGCTGGAGGGTGATGCTCGGCGTGGCGCTTTGCGCCGTCGCGGAAAACGTGCCGCCCATTAAAGCTATAAGAAGGATCGCGCCAAAAAACTGCCGTATGCGCATGTTGTCTGTCTCCATCGGCCGGACATGATGGCGCCGCATTCCCGCCGGGGACCGCGCGCCTCGTCAAACCATTATACCGCGCGCTCAGGCCTTTTCGCCGTTTCCGTTTTCCTGGCGCTGGCGCACCCGCAGGAGTTTGTATTCGAGACTGTCAACAAGGGCCACGCAGGAGGCCGTGATGATGTTCTCCGAAACGCCGACGGTGCTCCACGACTCCTCGGAATCGCTGGACTCGATGAGCACGCGGGTCTTGGCGCTCGTGGCGAGTTTCCCGTCGAGAATGCGCACCTTGTAGTCCTCGAGGTGGACGTCGGAGATTTCAGGATACATGTCGCGCAGGGCCTTGCGCAGGGCGATGTTGAGCGCGTCGACGGGGCCGTGCCCCTCGGCGACGGTGTGCTCAATGCGGCCGTTGGGCAGTTGCACCTTGACGGTGGCCTCGGAAACGGGCTCTGCGTTGGGCCCCACCTGGTTGACCCGCGCATGGTAGCCCAGCAGCTTGAACGAGGACTCAAAGCGCCCCGTGGCTTTGCGCATGAGCAGATCGAGCGAGGCGTCGGCGCCCTCGAACTCATAGCCCTCGTTCTCAAGGTTCTTGACGCGGGACAGGATTTCCTTGGTGGAGGGATCGCTGCGGTCGAGGGAAATGCCCAGTTCCGCGGCCTTCTGCATCAGGCTGGATCGGCCCGACATCTCGCTGACGGCAACGCGGGTCTGGTTGCCCACAAGCGCGGGGTTGATGTGCTCATAGCTGACCTTGCACTTGCGCACGGCGTCGGCGTGCATGCCGCCCTTGTGCGTGAAGGCGTCGCGGCCGACATAGGGCGCGTGATCGCGCGGGCTCATGTTGGCCAGTTCGGCAATGAGGTGCGACTTGCGCGTGAGCCGGGCGAGCTGGTCCGGGTGCAATACGTCATAGCCCATCTTGAGCTGGAGGTTCGGGATGATCGAGCACAGGTCGGCGTTGCCCGTGCGCTCACCGTAACCGTTGAACGTGCCCTGCACCTGGGTGGCGCCGGCGCGCACGGCCGCCAGCGCGTTGGCCACGGCGCAGCCGGAATCGTTGTGCGTGTGGATGCCGATCACGGCGCGGGGAAACTTCTTGTGCACGGCCGCCGTGACCGCCTCCACCTCGAAGGGCAGACGGCCGCCGTTGGTCTCGCAAAGCTGGAGCGACGCGGCCCCCGCGCGCAGCGCGGCTTCGAGCACGGCCATCGCATAGCCGGCGTCCTCCGCGTACCCATCGTAGAAATGCTCCGCGTCAAAAAACACGGCGCGCTTGTTCGCGGTCAGGTACGCCACGGTCTCCTCAATGAGCGTCAGGTTCTCATCGGGCGTGACGCCGAGGATCTCGCGCACATGCAGCGCCGAGGTCTTGGCGAAAATGGTGACCACCCGCGTTTTCGCCTTGAGCAGCGCCTTCACGTTCGCGTCGTCCTCCACGGCGGACTTGGCGTGGCGGGTGCTGCCGAAGGCCGCCATCTCGGCGGTCTTCAGATCCATGTCGGCGGCGCGACGGAAAAGCTCGACCGCCTTGGGGTTGGATCCGGGCTGGCCGCCCTCAATGTAGCGGATGCCCAGGGTGTCCAGCGCCGTGACCACCCGGAGCTGGTCGTCGGCGGAAAACTTCACCCCCGGCCCCTGCGCACCGTCGCGAAGTGTGGTGTCATAAATATCTATATGATGTGTCATGGCAATATGCTCCAATGCGCCGGGAGGCGCGGGAAATCATTTGGGTCCGTTTGGGAAACACTGCCGGAAGGCGGGGAAGTTCCGCGCGGGAATCAGAGGGCCAGCGCCGCGTCGCCCAGGAAGGCGCGCACGAGGCGGTGCCCCTCACGAATGAGAATGCCGCTTGTGGCGGCAACACCCTCCGAATAGGCGGTCTGGACTCCGACCGGCACGCCCGGCCCGTACAGGGCAAAGGGGCAGGGGCCGCCGGCATGGGTCTTGGTGGAGATAAGCGTGAAATGATCGGGCGCCACGAGCACGCGGGTGTCGCCGCGGCGTTCGGCCCATTCGAGGCAGGGGGCGACGACGTTGCTGTCGAAATCGGCAATGGCCTGCATCTTCAGGTCGATGCGGCCCTGGTGCGCCGTCTCGTCGGGCGCCTCGACGTGGATGAACGCGACATCCAGCTTCTCCAGCGCGCCGAGCGCGGCGCTCACCTTGCCGGCGTAGTCCGTGTCGAGCCAGCCGGTCGCGCCGGGAACGTCGAGGACCTGCAGGCCGGCGCACACACCAATGCCCTTGACCAGGTCCACGGCCGAAACCACGGCACCGGTCATTCCATAGAGATCGGCGTAGGTGGACATCTTCGGGGCGCGGCCCTGTCCCCACAGCCAGATGGAGGTGGCGGGGTTGAGCCCCCGGGCGATGCGGTCAAGGTTTACGGGGTGACCGGCAAGCACTTCCCGGGATCGGTCCATCATCGCGCGAAGCAGCGCGGCGCCGTCTCCGGAGGGGAGATACCCGGCATAGGGCTGACCCGTGATGTCATGGGGCGGGGTGCATTGGGTGGCGACAAGCGCGTCGTCCGATGCGCCCGCACCATTGCGCAGCACGGCCAGGTGCCGGTAACTCACGCCTGTGTTAAATGCGACAGGAAATTCCTGCGCCAGCGTTTCGTTCAGCGTGGCAATAATCAGGCGGGCCTCTTCGGTCGTGATGTGGCCCGAGGTGAAGTCGCGCATCTGGTCGTCGGCCAGCATGACCAGGTTGCAGCGGAACGCCACCTCGTCCGCCGCCAGGGCGATGCCCTGGTTGGCCGCCTCAATGGGCGCGCGGCCGCTGAAGGTGGCGCAGGGGTCATAGCCGAAGAGGGACAAGTTGCCGATGTCGCTGCCGGGGGGCATGCCCTCGGGAATGGGACAATACTGGCCGGTGAGGCCCTGCGCGACAAGACGGTCCATGGCCGGTGTGGCCGCCGCCTCGATGGGCGTCCGGCCACCCAGTTCATCAAGCGGGTGGTCCGCCATGCCGTCGCCTATGAGCACCAAATGCTTCACAAAATCACCCCGTTGCGCAGGGCGCTGAAAGTGCCGCTCCTGCGGTAAGTCATGCAACGATAACACATTACATGCAGAAATTCAATTCTGCACCTGTCTATGCAACACGAAAAGACCCCGAATATCTGAAGACTTCAAGGCCATAACAGGGGTTAATAATAGGAAAAATGTGTCCAAATGCCAGCGTTGCGTCCTATGGGGTTGGGAGCGTATGCTTTTGGCTATGAATCCAGAGCAACTTATCGAGATCTTGCAGCAGGAGGACCTTAGTGTTCCTGAGACGACCCTGCATCAGTGGGCGCGGCATGCCGCGTTGATACGGGAATGGAACAAAGTCGCCAGCCTAGTGTCCGCAGGCGATGCCCGACAGTTGGAGACCACCCATCTTCCCGATGCGGTGTCTTTGGCCAGTGTGGTGGCAAAATTGGGTTTGGCGGGTACAACCTTGCTGGATATCGGCACGGGCGGTGGGTATCCAGCCATTCCCATGAAGATTGTGCTTCCTGAACTCGCGGTAACCTTGGTAGAGCGTTCCGTTAAGAAAATAGGGTTCTTGCGCAAGGTTGTGGGTGCGCTGGGGCTCAAAGGGGTGGAGATTATCCATGGAGACTTCCCCACGGCCGCGCAGGGACGGACGGCGGCTGTGGTCACCGCACGTGCCGTGGAAGCCCCGGCTAAAGTTCAAAGCGCTTTGGCAGCCTGGATGCCCCTTGGCACGATCTTCCTGTGCCAGTCAGGTCAGTTTACGGAATTTGATGCGCCAATGTTCCACGTGGAACATTGGGAAGACGCTTGGTCGGCCTCTGGAGCCCGACGCGGCGATCTGACTGTGGTACGCCGCCTCCCCTGAACCCTATCCATCCCCCATGTTCCACGTGGAACATAGCCTCATTGCCCGTTGCCTGCCCCGCACCCCGCGCCAAACATCGCACCCTCCAATCGGTCCCGTACCTAACCCCAATCTACCGCCAATGAGCACCGCACAGCCGCATAGCCCAGCCCCGGCCGTCATTCCCGCGAAACCGGGTACCACACCCTCCATTCCGACCGTCACAGCCACACTAACCCAACCCCTTTCGTCATACCCGCCAAAGCGGGTATCCACCCCATCATCTTGGACCGCGCCACCACACCAGACCGCCCCTGCCGTCATACCCCCGAAAGCGGGTACCACACCCACCATTCCGGCTGTCACAGCCACACTAACCCAACCCCTTTCGTCATACCCGCGAAAGCGGGTACCCAGCCGCACCATTCCGGCCACAGCAGCCGCACCAGTCCCGCCGACACCGTCATACCCCCGAAGGCGGGTACCCAAGCGCACCATTTCGGTCACAACAGGCACACCAGTCCCACCTCCGCCGTCATACCCGCGAAAGCGGGTACCCAGACGCACCAGTCCGGTCACAACAGGCTCACCAGTCCCACCCCCGCTGTCATACCCGCGAAAGCGGGTACTCACGCCCGCCATTCCGGCCACCACAGCCACACCAGCCCCGCCCCCACCGTCATACCCGCGAAAGCGGATACCCAAGCCCACCATTTTTGCCCGCACAACCGCATAGCCCGGCCCATTCCGTCACACCCGCGACAGCGGATACGCGCGCCCGCCATTCCGACCGCCACAGCCACACCAGCTCAACCCCTGCCGTCATACCCGCGAAAGCAGCTACCCGCGCCCACCATTCCGGCCGCCACAGCCACACCAGCTCAACCCCTGCCGTCATACCCGCGAAAGCAGCTACCCGCGCCCACCATTCCGGCCGCCACAGCCACACCAGCCCCGCCACTGCCGTCATACCCGCGAAAGCGGGTACCCACGCCCGCCATTCCGACCGCCACAGCCACACCAGCCCAACCCCTGCCGTCATACCCGCGAAAGCGGGTACCCACGCCCGCCATTCCGGCCACCGCCGCCACCTCAGCCCCGTCCCTGCCGTCATACTCGCGAAAATGGGTACCCACGCCCGCCACGCTGGCAGCCTCACCCACATCAGCCCCGCCCTGCCGTCATACCCACGAAAGCGGGTACCCACGCCGCCACTCTGGAAGCCACAGCCACATCAGCCCAGCCCCTGCCGGCACACCCGCGAAAGCGGGTACCCACGCCGCCACTCTGGAAGCCACAGCCACATCAGCCCAGCCCCTGCCGCCATACCCGCCTAAGCGGGTATCTACACCCCCACCATCCAGGCCCGCACAGGCACACCAGCTCCGCCCTTCCCCTCCTTCTCTTGCCCTTTTCATATTACCATTAGCACTTCTAGCGGTCCTGCCGCTGCGTTGCCCCACACGCCCCCACCCGCCTCCGGCCCTGACACCCCCTAATAATAACGTCATCCCCGCGCCACCACCCGTCCGCCCCTGAAACCGTCCCAGCCAACACGGGGTCAGTTTCCTCCGTTGACTGGTTTCAGGCCGGATGGTAGAGTAACCCCGTTGTCCGGCATTTCCCCCTATGCAACGAAAGGATTTCCTGCCATGCGTTTCTCCATGATTCGATTCGGCTTGCCCGCGGTCTTGACGGCCGTGTTTCTCCTGTCCGGCTGCGTCAGCCAGTCGGTGCCCATTGGCAAGGATGATCTGCGCATGGGACGCCTGGGCCTGCGCAAAGGGGACAAGGATTTCAGCATCCACGCTGTCACCGTGCCCGGTCTCTGCGAGGCGGGGCCGAAGCTCAACCTGCCGGCGCTGGGCCGCATCGGCGAATCGGGCGGCAACACCGTCTGCATCGAACTCTCCGGGATCAGCGCCGACGGCAAATCCATCGACCCCAAAGCGGTCGAGACCATCGTTGCCTATGCAGACCGCTGCAAGGGCCAGAACATGACCATTGTCGTCCGCGTGCTGGCGAAAGTGGCCGATGACCCGGCGCTGCGTGATCGCGCCGTGGTGACCGCGGCAAAGGCATTGAAGAAAGAAGGCCGCGCGGCCTACTGGATTGACGGCCCCAACGCCGCGGAACTGGCAAAGAAGTTCAAAAAGACCGCGTCAAATCTCTTGGTCGCGGCACCGGCCAACGCAGACATGATCACCGTCGACGCCGTGCCCCCAAAGGGCGAGGGCCTGCGCAAACTGGTGGTCGGCGCCCTGCCGGACGACGGACGCCGCGAAGTCAACTTTGTCATGCCGGCCGACGACGCGGTCTATGCCCGCATGGACAAGGCGTTCACGGATCCCGTCGAGCGCGCGGCCTGGACCCCGGACAATTCCGTCCTCAGCGAGCAGGACCGCAAGGACGGGTTCATCGCGCTCTTCGATGGCAAGACGCTGAACGGCTGGTTTTCCCGCACGCCCGGCATTCAGTCTTTCGAGGCAAAGGACGGCTGCATCACATGGGTGCGCGGCGGTGCCGGCGCAATCATGACCCGTGACCGCTATGACAACTTCATCCTTCGCTTCGACTGGAAGATTAAGAAGGACGGCAACAGTGGCGTGTGGTGCCGCGCCCCGCGCGATTCACGCGCCTCCAAGATTGGCTTTGAATTCCAAATGCTCGGCGACAGTTATATTAAGGCGCCGACAGACACCTCCACCGGTTCCATCTACGAGGTGCTCGCGCCCAAATGCATCGCAAACAAGCCCGAAGGGGAATGGAACACGACCGAACTCATTCTGGATGGCCCGCACTACAAGGCCACGCTCAACGGCAAGGTTGTGCAGGATCTCGATTTCAGCAAACACGACGTGATGAAGGACCGCCTCAAGAAGGGCTTCATCTGTCTCACCGACCACAACTGCTGGGTGTCCTACCGCAATCTTCGCCTCAAGAAGCTGTAAGCCACACCCCGGGAGCCCCGCCGCATGACACGACCCCTTTTCGCACCGCGCACCGCGGCATGGTTCATGGTGGTTCTCTGCCTCATTGTCCTTGCCGGGTGTTCGGACTTCGTGAAAGGCGCCGTGCCGACCGAGTCTGGATTCGACGGCGCGGTCACCGTGGTTTCGGAAAAGGCGGACGGTGGCTATGGTGTCGTGACGGTGCGCGTGCCCTATCTAGGCGTTCGCGGCGACGCCAAGACCGGCCTTGCGCGGGTGGTGTTTTCCCTCGCCGCAGTCAGGCCCGGCACCAGGACGCCCGCCTTCTGCCACGTGCACTATGAAAAGGATGTGAACGGCGCCAAGCATTGGGCCAGCAAGGGCTGGGTCGTGTTTTCCGCCGCATACACCGCGGCGGACGGCGAGTCGCCCATCGACGTGTCCGTGGGCAACGGAAACAATCTCGCCCGCGCCATCATCGAGTGGGCCCGGCGCGTGCCCTTTGTGGACCGCACACGCCTGCACATCGACGGCGGCAGCCAGGGCGGCTACATGGCCCTCGAAATGAGCGCCGACATGTTCCCCGTCACCTCCACCACGGCCGACGCGCCCGTCGTCAACTGGGACTACAACTTCAATTACATTGCGGCAAACGCCCCGCTCGCCGGCTACCCGGATCAGGCGGCCGTTGCCGCCGGACCCATGCCGGTCCTCGGCATGGTGGCCACCTTGGCAGATCAGGCCTTTAACTACTTCACTAAGGATTTCGCCGACGAAACCTGGTACAACCTCAGTCCCGTTTCCTGCGCGGACCGCATCACCAACCCCACCATGGTCACCTGCGCAACCGGCGACATGCTCGTGCCGATGGAGGGCATGACGCGCACCACGCTGCGCCCCGTGGACCTGTCCAAGTTCCCCGCGGGCTACAAGCGCGGCTTCGACGAACTTACGCCGAACGATCACGCGCGCAGAGTCTTCGAGGACGCGCTGCCAAAGGATCAGGTCTTTGTGCATGTCGAGCCAAAGCAGGACAACTCCTTCGTCATCACCACCGAAATGATGCGCGACGCAACAAAGCAGCCTGCGGACAAGCCCAAGAACATCGATCGCGCCTTCAGCAAGGACAAACAGTGGACGCTGTTCTACATGGACGAGGGCGGGCCCGAACCCTTCGCGGGACACACCACTTGGTACTGGGCCACCAGCCCGGACAAGTTTGTGGAGTACTACCGCGACGCCAAGCCGGCCGTGTCGATTCTGAACGCGCCGAAGATGAGGCGCATCATGGAGCGCTATGCGGGGCAGCTCAGCAATCTTCCCACGCTCAACGACGGCACGCCCGCCAACCGCCTCAACTATGCCGCCGTCGAAACACGCGACGTGGAGACCGCGCTGCGCGACTACGCGTCGCTCGGTTCCGAATACGCCCGGAATCTCCGCACGCTCTACGCGGCCTGTCCGCTGAAGCCCTTTGGCGAAACGCTGCCCGACGGCATGCTTCAATAGGCCGCACGAATGCGCGAAACCGAAGCGATTCGCAAACGCCTGCTCGACTGGTTCAAGGAGGAGGCGCGCGATCTTCCGTTCCGGCGCACCCGCGACCCTTATCTTATTTGGCTGTCTGAAATAATCCTGCAGCAGACCCGCGTCGATCAGGGTCTCCCTTACTACGAACGCTTCGTGGCCGCCTTTCCGACGGTCACGGCCCTGGCCGACGCGACCGAGGAGGCCGTGCTCAAGCTGTGGGAGGGGCTCGGCTACTACACCCGCGCGCGCAACCTTCACGCCGCCGCGCGGGAAATCCGCGACCGGCATGACGGCAAGTTTCCCGACACGGCGCGGCTGCTCCAGATGCTGCCCGGTGTGGGCCGCTACACGGCCGGGGCCGTCGCCAGCATCGCCTTCGGCGAGCGCGTGCCCGTCGTCGACGGCAACGTGAAGCGCGTCCTCGCCCGCCTGCGCCACATCGACGACCCCGTGGACGATCCCGCCGTCGAGGAGGATCTCTGGGCGATTGCCGAAGAGCTTGTGCCCGCGCATCATCCCGGCGAGTTCAACCAGGCCATGATGGAACTGGGCGCGCGCGTGTGCACACCGCGCCAGCCCCGGTGCGACCTCTGCCCGCTGGCAGAGATGTGCGCCGCCCGCATGGCGGGCGTGGCCGAATTGCTGCCCGTAAAGCGGCCGAAGAAAGAAGTGCCCCAGCGCGAGATGGTGGTGGCTGTGATCCAGAACGGCGACGGTGCCTATCTCATCGGACGCCGCCCTTCGGAAGGGCTCCTGGGCGGGCTCTGGGAATTCCCCGGCGGCACCCTTGCCCCCGGTGAAACCCACCAGCAGGCCCTTCAACGCGCATGCGCCGAAGCGCTCGGCGTCACGGTGCGCGTAGGCGGACTAATCGCCTGCGTCCGCCACGCCTACACGCATTTCAAAGTAACGCTCAACGTCTACCGCTGCGACATCGAAGCGGGCGAGCCGCAGGCAAGAGAACACAAGGAACTGCGCTGGATCGCGCCGGGCGATTTCGGGTCCGTGCCCTTCCCCAAAGCCAACCACAAATTCTTGACAACCCTCGCGCCGTCCGAGCCGGACCTGTTCAACACGTCGGAAGAGTAACGGAATAGGACTGCTGGCGTCTTGCGTGTTTCGTGTTTCGCAGCTGCGGCGTTCCCGCCGCAAAGGTGCGGGAAGACGATATGGACTGCGGACGCTTGCCGAAAGGGCAGGTTTGGGGGTATCGTATGTTAAGGTAAGTTATGATGGAGCCCGACATGCGGATCTACCTTGACAATTGCTGTTTCAACCGACCCTTCGACGACCAGCGGCACACGCGGATCCGCCTTGAGACGGAGGCAAAGCTTCACATCCAGGAGAAGATTCGAGAGGGCGTGTGGGAGTTGTGTTGGTCGTATGTGTTGGACTTCGAAAACGGGGCAAATCCATACGCCGAACGAAGGCGCACAATAGCCGCATGGAGAGCATTCGCTTCTTTGGACGTGGACGAAACGGAAACGGTTGTTCAACAGGCATTAGTCCTCAAGCATCTTGAACTGCAGGCGAAGGACGCGCTGCACGTGGCTTGTGCGATTTCCGGCGGCTGCGATTACTTCGTAACCACCGACGACATGATTCTTAAACGAACCGGGAGTCTGGACCAAATCCGGGTCTTGGACCCGCCTTCCCTGATACGGGAGTTGAATGTATGAGAACCGACACCGAATTGCGCGTTGATGGTCTGCGGGCGCTGGCGGAGGCGTTGGGGGCCGTCGAGGCGGAACGCTTTGTCACGTTGATCCTGCGCGAGCCTTTCGACTACACGGCATGGCAGCGAAATCTTTGGCCGGACAAGACGGTCGAGGAAATCAGTGCCGCGGCCATGAAACTGCGGAATGCTTCACCAGTGAAGGACAGGGACTGATACACTTTTCGGCAGATTGAAAAGCATATCCGTGAGTGCTTTTGCCCCGGGTGGGAACAGAGAATACAATGAAAGACTCGGACAGAGCTGCAGATATTATCTCGGTCATTGATGCGGCAAGAGAATGCGGCAAGCACAAGGCGGCGATTTTCAAGGTCCTGAAACGTCTTGATATCGAGCCGACAAAATCCAGAAGCACCACCAACGCAGGACAGATTGTTGCCTATATCACGACGGATGATTTACGCCGTGTTAGGGAGGAATTACAGTCTCGCGTTGCCTCTCGGAGTGAAGCTCATCATGCTCAGACCTCTGTTGCAGAGGATGAATTCGCCGAGGAAGGGTTCTTCTACCTTCTGGCTCTGGAGCCAAACCATGACCCCGGATGGTTCAAAGTCGGTTTTGCTGTTCGCGTCTCCGACAGACTACGGCACCTAAAATGTTCAGCCCCTTTTGCCAAGGTTATTAAGACGTGGCCCTGTAAGAGGCGCTGGGAGAAGACGGCGATTGACTGTGTTACCGATGGCACAGAACGAATTCACACGGAAGTTTTCCGCACTGGCGATATCAATACCGTTCAAGCTGGGTGTGAGAGTTTCTTCGGTCTTATGCCGAAATCTACCGGCACGTTGTGCATATGATTCCCGTGAAGGCGGTAGAGTCGGGACACTCACCACTTTCTTGCCTTCTTCTCAGACGTCATGGATAACAACTCCGGGAAGGCCCCCCTCCATTATCCGTTTAGCGCAACCGGAGCGTAGCGGAATCCGAACGACTCACTCCGCATCCCTCGGGCCAAAGAAGCCGGCTCTACCCTGCGACTTCGAAGCCTCCACGACGCATTGCACCTGGCCGAAGTCGGCGCAGAGACTGACCCGTGTGCGCATGCTGGTCCCAAACCCGTCGTCGTGCCGCAGCCCGCTGTACTTTGGCATGCCGCTCCGGTATTCTCCGCGCACTTGCATCGAGCCGCCGACGGTCAGCGTGAAGGGCAGATCCTCACCGGGCCGCGTGCTCTTCACCTCCACCGAATCGGCATACTCTTTGGCGGCCTTGTTGATGGCGCTGTGCAGCGTTGCCGGATTCTTCCCGGTGGGCATTTCTGCGGGCGCTGCCGAAGCCGCTTTCTCTTCGACTTTGTCCGAACCCGGCACACTTGTGCTGTCGGGCCCCACCTCGATTCCGGTGCTGCGTGCTGCCGTGTCTGCCGGGCGCGGCGTTGACGCGGCGATAGGCTCCGCCGTATTCTTGGCGGCCTTTGGACGGTTCTTGTCGGCCTTTACCGGTGCATTCGCGGCGGGGGCGGGCGAAGCCTCCGGTTTTGGCTCTGCAATCGCGACGGCCGGTGCGGCAGGTTCTTCTGCGGGCGGGATTGTCTGCGGTTGAGCTTCACTTGACTCGGCTGTCTCGGCTGGAAGCGGGAGATGCTGCGCCATGGGCATCTCCCGCGCAAGCAGCATAACCGTTTCAGGAACGACCGCCACGGGCACGGCCCTTTCGGTGGACGGATTCGCCATCACCGTTTCTTCCGCGCCCGTCAATGCCGTCACCGCCAACAGCAGGATGGCGGCCAGTGCGGGAATGCTGCCCTTTCGGGCGGATTGGCCAAACGAGGCAATCATCTCAATTCTCCTTTCAATGCTTGAAGTCCCTTCCAGCACACCGACCAGTCCGGGGCTGCTCAAGGACAGGGACCTCGCGCGGAACTGGTCAAGCAGGGCATGGCCGTAGGCACGCCGTTCTGCAGGGGTCAACAGGGACAACACACGGGCGTCGCAGGCCAGCTCACGATCATGGGCGCAGCGCCGTTTCGCCCACCACAGCACCGGATTGAACCAGTGCAGGCACAGCAGCAGGTAGGCAAGCCAGCCGGTAAGAACGTCCCGGCGGCGAATGTGCGCGAGTTCATGCAGCAGCACGCAGCGGAGATGTTCTCTTGCCTCGGGGGCAAGCAGCCGCAGAGGCACGAGTAACCGGGGTTGGATAAACCCCAGCAGTCCAGGACTGCCGGAGTCGGGTCCGCACAGGATGGGAATGCGTCTGCGAATTCCCATGAGTCGGCGGCATTCATCCAGCACGGCAAGCGTTTCGGAGTCTGTCACCTGTGTGCGCTGCCTGGCCTGCCGGCCCAGCCGGTATGCCTGCATCAGCGCCAGCGCCAGCGTAACGGCCGCCCCGCAAAGCCAGATGCCGACGGCCCACTGCATGCCGGAGAATGCGGGTCCGCCGGAGGATAGTGCGGGCGCGAAGGATTCGCCGGGTGCGGATGCCTGCACGGCAGGCGCGAAAACCGTGTCGCATGCGCCCAGCCAAATCCTGTGCAGCGCCGTGAACAGACTCCATGCGGTGGGAACGGACCAAAGCAGCAGTAGTCGGATGGGGAGCAGGCCCCAAAGCGTGTAACGCCACGCCGGGCTGAGATAATCGCGCAGCAGCCGTTGCAGCCCCACTATCAGCAGCACCAAAAGGGCCCCCTGTCCCGAAACGATCACAACGCGCAGAAAGATGTCGTGGGAAACCTGGCTAGCGTCCATCATCTTCATGCTCCCGGGCTGTCTTGCGGTCCAGTATCGCCCTAAGGGCCGCAATATCCTGCGGACTCAGTTCCTCATGTTCGATAAAGTGCGCCAGCATCGGCTGGGCCAGGCCCGAAAAACAGCGCTCCAGAAAAGTCCGGCTCTCATCGCGCACGCATTCCTCCTCCGTGACCAGCGGAGAAAAGCGCAGCGCGCCGCCACGTTTTTCCCGGAACAGCGCGCCTTTCACCACCAACCGGCCCAAAAGGGTGCGCACAGTCTTGGGGTGCCAGTCCGACAGGCCTTCCAGTGCCTCGACCACCTCAATCGCCGAAAGCGGCGCTTCCCGCCACAAGACCTGCATGATTGTCCATTCGGCTGCCGAGATGCTTGGTGTGTTCGCCATGGGTTCCAGTCCTTTCACGCGTCTTACGTCTGTGCGACATTATCGCACAACCGTAATCTCTTGTCAAGGGGGTTGATTCAGGAGACAGACAATGGGACGCATGCGAAGAATGGGAAGTAGGGGAGTAATGGGGAATACAGGCAATCAACCTATTTCAGCCGCATGCACCAGGCCCGATGGTTTTCACCGCAGGGCTCGGCTTCGGGATCGCGCAGGGCGCACTCGGGACCGGCCATGGGGCAGCGCGGATGAAAGCGGCAGCCGGAAGGCGGGTCGATCGGCGAGGGCGGCTCACCCGGCAGCGGGATCCGCGGCCGGGTCCGTTCCCGTCGCGGGTCGGGCGTCATGGCGGCGCTGAGCAGGGCGCGCGTGTAGGGATGGCGCGGCTGCGCGAACACCGCCTCCGCAGGCCCCTCCTCCACGATGCGCCCCAGATACATGACGGCAATCCGGCGGGACAGATGGCGCACGACGGACAAGTCGTGCGAGATGAACAGCATGGCCAGGCCCATTTCGGCCTGGAGTTCCCGCAGCAGATTGATAATCTGCGCCTGCACGGAGACATCGAGCGCCGACACCGGCTCGTCGGCAACCACGAGGCGCGGATCGGTTGCCAGGGCACGGGCAATGGCGATGCGCTGGCGCTGCCCGCCGGAAAACTCGTGGGGATACTTGCGCATGGTGCGCCGGGCAAGACCCACCCGCTCCATGAGCCGGGCGACCGCCGCGGGCACCTCCGCGCGCGCAACCGTGCCATGGACAATCATCGGCTCGGCCAGCGCGTCCGCCACGGTCCTCCTCGGGTTCAACGACGCGTAAGGGTCCTGAAAGATCATCTGCACGCGCGGCCGCACCCGGCGCAGTTCGCGCGCGCCCAGGCCGCGCAGGGGCCGTCCTTCAAAGAGCACCTCCCCCGACACCGGTTTCTCCAAAAGCACCACCGCCCGCGCGAGCGTTGACTTGCCGCAGCCCGATTCCCCCACCAGCCCCAGCGTTTCGCGCGCGTCCACATGGAGGCTCACGCCGTCCACAGCCTGGACCATGCCTTTTTTCGCGCTCAAGCCCCGGCCCCGGCGCACGGGAAACCAAACGCACAAGTCCCTCGTTTCGAGCAGCGGACCTTCCATCACCACTCCCCCGCCTGCGCGCGGATGCACGCCGTGGCGTGCCCCGCTTCAGTCTCGACGAGCGCGCACTCCGTGCTGCGGCAGCGCTCCACGGCGTAAGGACAGCGCGGCGCAAAGGAACAGCCCTGCCGCTCCCCCAGCAGGTCGGGCGGCATGCCGGGAATCGCCCGAAGCACCGCGCCCGCGGGCGCGGTCGATGGCAGCGAATGCATCAGCGCTTCCGTGTAGGGATGGCGCGACCGGTCAAACAGCGCCTCGGTCCGCGCCGACTCTACGATCCGCCCCGCATACATCACCGCCACCCGGTCACAGGCGCGGGCCACAACCCCCAAGTCATGGGTGACAAGCACCACCGCCATCCCCCGATCACGCTGGAGCCCGGCAATAAGGTCAAGAATCTGGGCCTGCACCGTCACATCCAGGGCCGTGGTGGGCTCGTCCGCGATGAGCAGCGCCGGGTTCGTCGTCAGCGCCATGGCAATCATCACCCGCTGGCGCATGCCGCCGGAAAAGGCGTGCGGATAAAGGTCCATCCGCCGTTCCGCGTCCTGGATGCCCACGGCACGCAGCGCGTCCAGCACCCGTGCCCGGGCTGTCTTTCCCGAAAGGCCCTCATGCACCGTCAGCGGCTCGGCCACCTGGGCGGCCACCGTCATGTAGGGGTTCAGCGCGGTCATGGGGTCCTGAAAGACCATCGCAATGCGCCGCCCGCGCAGCTTCCGCAGGTCGCCGGCGGGCATTTGCAGCAGGTCGCGCCCCTCAAATAGGGCCTGCCCGCTCTCAATCCGCCCCGGCGGCGTCGGAACCAGCCCAAGCAGGGAATAAAAGGTCACCGATTTTCCGCTGCCCGATTCCCCGACGACCCCAAGCATCTCCCCGGCCTCCAAGCTAAACGACACCCCGTCCACCGCACGCACAACACCCTCGCGCGTGTGAAACCAGGTCCGCAGATTACTTACGTCCAGCAGCGCCATTGGCCTCGTTTTCCACCCTTTGCCCTCCGCATCCTAACCGTCTCAGGCCGGTCCGCGCAAGGCGCTGGAGCGTGGCAACGGGTATCCTGTCCCCGCCCGAGACCCCGATTCTGCCCGCAGTGACCCTGTTTGGAAACACGTCCCTGCACCCGTTTCATGGAGCCATGGTTTGACCCGAATACCCGTGGTGCGCTAATGTTCGGAAGCTGGCGGAGGCTTGTCGGGGGGTGGCAGAGGGTGCGCGCATCCGCAAACCCGATTACAGGAGCGGCCATGAATGATTTGTACAGGAGCGCGGCGCACGCGCTGATCAGGAATCTCTGGTTGATCATCATCGTCACGGTGATGGCCGGGGCACTGGCGGTGGTCAAGGAACTGCTTTTCCCGGTCCCATATTCGGCGGACACCATACTGCTGGTCACCGGCGTTGAACGCGGAGAAGGGGACGAGCGCGGCGGAACGACGAAGATGATGCCCCCGCCCCTCAGCCCCAAGGCCTATGAAACCCTTCTGGAAAGCTCCTCCGTGCTGGGCAAGGTGCTCGACCGCCTGAAGAAAGAAGGCGCCTTCGGCAACGCCAACCCGCCGGAACTTCAGGATTTCCGGACAAACGTAAACGCGCAGGCCGACATCGTGGACGAGACCAGCCGGCCCGTGAACTATTCGCCGCTCATCCACCTTACCGCCCTGGCGGACACGGCGGACCTCGCCAAAAAGATTGTGGACGTGTGGGCCGAGGTGGCAACCGCCCAGGCGCAGCGAGCGGCGACGGTTCGCGTGGGTGCCCCCGCGTTCATGCTGGCCCGCGAGAAGACCGAGTATCAGACCGAACTCGATACGGCGTGGGAGGAGATGCGCAAGGAAACCGGAACCTGGAATCTGGAGGTGGTCAAGGCGGACCTTGATGCGCGGGTGGAACAGATGAACCTGCTCAAGGAAAAACGCAACGCCACCGAGCGCCAGTATGAGGCGCACAAGACCAAACTGGAGCTGGTGCGCGGCGAGGTCGCAAAGCTGCTCAAAGGCACACAGGAAAAGTACTCGGACGAGTCCGGCGTGCTGCGCGGGAAGATTAAGGCCGAAATGTCCCAGGCGAACCTGGAACTGCTCAACTCCGAAATGGACAAGCAGCTTGCGCTGCAGGTCCGCCTCGCCGAGGAGCAGGGGGAGATAGAACGGCAACTCAAGGGACACGAAGAAAACCTGATCACCATCCGCAAGTCCCTCGAAACGGAAAAGCCGACCGTCGAGCTGGGCCACGCGCCCAGCGAAACCGCCTACTGGATTGCCGGCAGCGCGAACACAAAATCCCTTTCCGACCTCAGGGAAAAGGTGATGGTGACGCAGGAGATGAACCCGGTTTTCCTGGAACTCAAAAAAAGCGAGAACCAGATGCTCAACGGCATCAGCCAGAGAAAGGCTGAGGTTGAGTCCATCAAGGCGCAGATGACCCTGCTGAACGAGCAGCTTGCCGCCCTCAAAGAGCAATACAGCCAGCACAAGATGGCCCAGGGCGAACTCGCCAACAATTTGACCGTGGCGGAAAAGATATACGGCCTGCTCGGCACCGATGAGGAAATGTCCGTCTTCGCGCTGGAGCGCACCACACTGCTCGACGTGAAGGGCTCCGAGACGGAACTGGCGGCGATTGAGCGGCAAATCGCCGAACTGAAAACCGAGCAGGACGAACTCAAGCAGCAGCTTGCCGAGCACACCATGGTCCAGATACGCCTCAAAGCCCAAACGGAACTGGCGAAGAAGATCTTTGACGACGTGGCCTCGGCGGAGTCAGTCATGTCGGCGGCCAACGCGATCGTGCAGGGCGAGAAGGGCAGGGACAACGCGGTCGGCCTCAACCGCATCACCACCGAAACCTACGCCACCGAGGACAAGGGACTGCTGGGCCGCAAGGGGCGCGTGCTCATGTCCATCGTGCTGGCGTTCCTGCTTACCAGCACTTTTGCCTACGTAAAGGACGAAGGCGCGCCCAGGCTGCGCGGGTGGCTGGTAAGCCTGGACTAGCCCGGATTCCACCGAAAGGGACTGTCATGCTGAGAGTTGGACTGATCGGCTACGGCTACTGGGGACCAAACCTCGCGCGCAACATCAATGCCCACGAGGCGTGCGAACTGGTGCGCGTGGCGGACACGCTGGAGAACCGGCGCAGGCTGGTGCGCAAGACCTATCCCTCCGTGGACGTCGTCGCCGACGCTGAACGCGTGACGCATGCGGACGACATCGATCTCGTCGTCGTGGCAACGCCCGTGTTCACGCATTTCGCGCTCGCCCGCGAGGCGCTGCTGCACAACAAGCACGTGTGGGTCGAGAAGCCCATGACCTCGAACTCCGCGCAGGCCCGGGAACTCGTTGACCTCGCCGCGGACCGCGGCCTGCAGCTCGTGGTCGACCACACCTTCCTGTTCACCGGCGCGGTGCGCAAGATGAAGGAACTCGTCGACAGCGGCGAGCTGGGCGACATTTACTATTACGATTCGGTGCGCATCAACCTCGGCCTGTTCCAGCACGACATCAACGTGATCTGGGATTTGGCACCCCACGACTTCTCCGTCATGGACCATCTCCTCGGCCCGACCGCCCGCGCGATTTCCGCGCACGGCTCCGGCCATTTCGGGACCGGGCTGGAGGACGTGGCCTACCTGATCGTCTACTACGACAACAACGTGATGGCGCACCTGCACCTGAACTGGCTCTCGCCCGTGAAACTGCGGCGCACGATCATCGGCGGTTCGAAGAAGATGCTGCTCTGGGACGACCTGAACATGGAGGAGCGCATAAAGATCTACGACAAGGGCATGGAGGTGACCACAAAGGAGGGGCTGTACCAGGTCCTGGCAACGCCCCGCCACGGCGCCATGCACGCCCCGGTCGTGCCCGGCACCGAGGCCCTGCACGCCGAACTGGACTATTTCGTGCGCTGCCTGGAGTCTGGCGAGCGCCCCTTCAACGACGGCGCCGCGGGCGCGCGCATGGTGCGGCTGCTGGAGGCGACCGACCAGTCTTTGAAGAGCCAGGGCCGCGCCGTCGAACTGGCCTGATCCCGGTGGAACCCGGCAACCGCCGTCATTGCGGGCCTCAGACCGCCTGTGGCGGCGATTCGCAGCAGAAAGCTGAATTCGAATGGAGACGGGACTGGCATAATTCTTGAGTGCGGTGGCCATGCCACCGCTTTTCTTCGCCGGGGCCGTGCCCCGGCGCGCGAACTGCAACTTCGCGAACAAGCACATTCCCAAATACCGTTTGGGAACGAGAAGAAGAAATCGACTTTCTTGACAGCGAAGCGAAGCAATCTCTTCTCCGCCAGAGCCCGGCTTTCGGGCCATCGATTCAAGAGATTGCTTCGTCGGAATGCGTCCTCCCTGCGAGGATGCCCGCAACGAACTCGTTCAATCCGCGCACCGCGCGGCAAGGAGTGTCATGGACAGTTACAACCGCATCGCACCCGACGTGGTGCTGGGCGACAATGTGCGCCTGGCGTGCTTCATCAACGCCTACGGATGCCGCATCGGCAACCGCACCAAGATCGGAGCCTTCGTCGAGATTCAAAAGGGCGTGGCCATCGGCGCGGACTGCAAGATT
>CAIXUF010000117.1 GCA_903922535.1 Candidatus Hydrogenedentota bacterium | reverse complement strand
TCGCCAGTGAAGCCGAACAGCATGAAGGCGCCGGTGGTGCGGCTGCCTTCGGTGATGTATTCTGTCTGGTAGGCATTGCCGGCGCTGTAGTTCACCGTGCTGCCGGTGACGACCGCGAAATTCGCCCCAAGAACCGCCCGCCAGGCATTGTTCACGACGGTTTCGGGCACTTCCAGCTTCACGCCTTTGCCCAGCAGTTCCCGCCATGCGGCGGCGCACTGCCGCCGCTGATTGCGGTACTCGTCGCCGGAGGGAACCGCGGTTGTGGAAGACTTGGCGGCCACTGCGGTAAACACAGCAAGCACGGCCTCCCCGTCGGGCGCGATCGTGGCGGCCAGCGTTTGTTTCCCGGGGTCCCACTGCCAGTTCGAACCGACCCACAGGAACACCTGCTCGCGGTCGTTGCACAACTGGTGGCCGTCCAAGTGCAACGACTCGGACGGCACCACGAGCGCCGTGACTTTTCCCTCTTGACCGGCATCGAGTGCAAAACGCACAAACACCACCGCATAATCCGCCAAAGCGGGGTCGACACTCACGAAGGTTTCCTGCCGGTAAGTCGCGTCCCCTTCGCGGTAGCCCATCCCGACGATGGGCAAATAACCGTCAACCAACCGAGGCCCGTCAAGCCTGGCCAGATCTTCGCCGAATGAAGCGGCCTCCGTGCCCACGCGAAAACTGACCGGAAACCCCACGTCACTCCAGGTGTTCCCACCGCCTCCGGCATTGATCGCGCTTCCATTGCTTACCAACCGGGCCTTGCATCCATTGCGCGGAGCCGCCAACACGATGGGGTAGTGCCGAAATGCGGCGTTGACATAACGCAACGGCGGCATGGCCCCGGCGAAGAATTCATAACTCGGTCCGTCGGTTTGGCGCAGGGCGGCTTCGCCCAGGATGTCCGTCTTGGCCCCGATGATCTCGTCGACGGTCGGAAGCCCATCTGCCGGCTTCGCTCCATCGGACTTGACCGACTGTCCGCCCAGAGCCGTGAAGGATCCGAAGAGCGCAGTCACGACCAGAAGCACCAACGCAGGTCTCAAAATACTGCTCATCAGTTGGGCACCTTTCCCCGCAAATCACAACCGCAAAAAGAACCGTTTTCGCAGGGGCATTGAAAACGGTCCCGCGAGTTGCTCTTGTGACGCGTTCCCGCGAAAAAAGAATAGGCTTTTGCGGTGTCCTTATCAACACGGCACCAGACGACGCACAGGCTGAAGGTTCTGAACGACGCGTGTGTGGCACGGATGCCTGTCCTTGTGCTATACCGAATGGAGGAAATGACGGTTACAGCCGAGGAGACGGCCACTATGACACATTGGATAACAAGAGCCTTTGCCGGGATCGGCTGCACGGTCCTGTCGGTGACATGCGCGGCCCATGCCGTGCCGCTCGTAGGGCCGGGTGCTTCACCTGCGGCCATCGTGACGGGCGCATCCGCGACGAAGGCTGAACAGACAGCCGCCCGGGAACTTAGCGCATATCTAACCAAAGTCACCGGAAGCGTTTTCAGCATTGTTTCTGAATCCGACGCCGCCGGAGGCGGGACGCGTATCTACGTGGGGCCGACCGCGTATGCGGAACAACAGGGGCTCGACGCGGCCACACTTGGTCCGGAGGAATGGGTCATCCGAACGGTCGGCGACAGCCTGGTGCTGGTCGGTGGCCGTCCGCGCGGCACGCTTTACGCGGTCTACCATTTTCTGGAGGACGTGGTGGGCGTGCATTGGTGGAACCCATATGAGGAGAGCGTGCCGACCGAACCGGTGTTGGGCGTGAACGCCCTTGACCTGCGCGGCCAGCCCGCGTTTCGCTACCGCGACATCTACTCGATGTACGGCCATGACGGCGGCCGTTTCGCGGCGCGGAACCGCCTGAACCGGGACGGCGACACGCCCATCCTGGCGGAATACGGCGGGAGCATGAGTTACGGCCCGCCGGCCCACTGCCACACGTTCTACCGGTACATCCCCCCGGAAACGTATTTTGCCGCGCATCCCGAGTGGTTCTCGCTGGTCGACGGCAAACGTGACGCCAATGAAAAGCAACTCTGTCTGACCAACGCCGAACTGCGCGCGGTGTTTCTCGACAAGCTCAAAACGAACATCACGACCTCGCGCACGGAGGCCGAACGCGCGGGCCAGCCCGCCCCGTCCGTCTTCAGTGTAACGCAAAATGACTGCGGGGGAATGTGCCAGTGCCCGGCGTGCCACGCCATCGCGAAAGCCGAGGAATCAGAGGCGGGACCCTTGCTGGATTTCGTGAACCACCTCGCCGATGCCATCAAGGATGAATATCCGGGCGTGTGCATCGACACGCTTGCGTACTCGATGACACAGAAGCCGCCAAAGTCCATCAAGCCACGGGACAATGTCATCATCCGCCTGTGCGACACCGGCAGCAACTTCACCAAGCCCGTCACCGATCCCGAGAACACGCAGTTCCGCGATTACCTGCTAAGCTGGTCCGCCATTGCGAAGAACCTGCGTGTCTGGGATTACGCCGTCACCTACGCGCCGCATTACGGCCTGCCGATGCCGTCGGTGCACACGTACCCTATCGACTACTCGTTCTATGCCGGGCACAACGTGGAAGGCGTGCTGACCGAGCACGAATACGCCATTCTCGCGGACATGCGCGATTTCAAGATTTGGATGATGCTCAAGATGCTCGAAGACCCCAAACGCGATTACGCCACGCTGGTGAGCCAGTTCCTGGACGGGTTCTATGGGGCGGCAAGCGGGCCCATCCGCGAGTACCTGGATTGCCTGGAATCAGCATCCGCCGCCAAGCCGAGTCACCTGAGCATGGATGCGTCTCCCCTGCAATACAAGTACCTGGACATTGGGTTTGTCACAGGCGCGTCTGGAATATTCGACAAGGCGGAACAGGCCGTTGCCGGCAACGAAGTTCTCCTGCGCCGGGTGCGCCATGCCCGGTTGCCGCTGGACCGCGCCATTGTCGTGCTGTATTCGCGCCTGAAAACGCAGTGGGCCCAGGCGGGCCATTCCGCCGATTCGTTTCCGCTGGACGGGGGGACCGTCGCCACGCGGTGCAAAGAAACCTGGTACGCGCAGATTGACTTCCGCATTCCGGAAGCGGAACGCGGCGCCGAGCGGGGCGCGGCCGACATTGAACTGAAGGGGCTCGCCCAATACGCCGTGAACGTTCCCCTGCCGGAGAAATTCCACGACGTGCCGCCCGGCCTCGTCTTTCAGTTCTCGGCCTACGAAACGCGAAACTGGGGGGAGGCGCTCCAGCGCGTGCAGGACCCCGCCTGTGAAAGCGGCACCACCAACCGTCTCGTGTTGTCCGATGAGGACATGACGAAATATGCCCTGCCCATGCGGTGGGGTCTGTACGACTCCCTTAACAGAGTCGGGACCGGCACCGGCATTCTCCGCGCGGAGGATGTGCCCGGACCGGGGTATCATTGGTATAAGCTGGGGACATCCGCGATCACCCCCTCCTGCTACCTGTATTTCTTCTGGAGCTGGATCATTCAACTGGACATAGACAGCATCATGGATCCAGACCACCCGGACCTGCCCTTTGACATCTGGGCAAACATCAAGTTCGAAGGCCCGGGCTTTCCGCACGGCGGACTGGACGAGAAGAACGCGATCAGCATTGAGCGCGTCGTGCTCGTGAAAACCCAGCCGAAATAGCAACCGCAAGGGCCGGTGGAGCTTGGTCTCTCATGAAGTTCTTGGGACAACACGGATGGTGGACATGACGCCGGAATGGTCGCTGAGCGCGGTGGGGCCCGGTTGTCCAAACCATGCGTTCCACAAGTCCCGCAGGCCGGGCGCATGGCTCAGCATGAGTGCTGGCCTGCTTCCCTGGGTAGTCCCCACGATTTTGACCGTCTCCAGCGTTTCATATGCATAATGCGGGCTGTTCACAGAGAAGACATGATCCACACCGGGTTCGAGGGTCATGGCCCATTGCAGCCCGGCTTGTTCAACGGCGATGTCAAGATCGTGCTGGCCTTTCCGCGCATTAAGATCCCCCACGAGAAACGCAGGACCGTCGGGCAGGCGTGACGCGTTAATGAACGCCGCCAATTCCTTCATCTGGCCAACGCGTGCGATTGCGTTGGCAGGGTCACCGCGTCCGGCTTGGGCGTGGGTGTCGTAAAAGTCGAGATTTGCGCCGTTGGGCAACAGTATCCGGGCCAGTCCCACGCCTTTTCCCGCCCACCAGTCGCCCTGCCAGAGTTTATACCAGGAATTCGAGTTCTGGTACCGGTGAAAGAAGGCTTCCTGAATGGGAAAGGCGCTCAGGATGAGAAGGCCGTTCCCAACCGTGGCGGCGGGAAACATGACGTGATGCTTCAGCCTGGAACCGGTGAGCGACTCCAGCAGCAGATTCCGGTCCGCCTCCACAAAGGATTCCTGCAGGCCCACGAGATCCGGATCCAGCTCGGTTAGCTTTACTGCGATGGCACGCATGCGTTCCGGCCGGTTTCCGGTAAACAGGTGGGCGTCCGCGATGTTGAATGTCACAACTTTGAAGGTCAGCGACTCTTTCAAGGGCGGCGGCGGCGCAGTCAGCAGGGAACTCCGGGACAGATCCTGTTCAGCTTGAACACGGGGATTAATGAAGATGGCGGCAAACAGAACCACCAGGAGTAATACGATGACAAGAGCGGCGGCTATGCCAAGGCTTTTCAGCAGCACACGCGTCAGGGTTGATTTGCAGATAGTCATGCCGGTCTCCACGTCCAAATCAAGAGTCAATATACATTCGACTATTCGATATCCCGGAAGGTTGCAGTGAAAGTGTCCGGAGCTTCCCTCCCGAAGGCCAACCCGCACTTGCCGGTCGTCTGCATATCTACGGGTGAGCGGATTGAACCCGCAAACACGTTTATAAGCGGCTGTGTTGTCTTTAGTTCAGCGACCGTTCGACTGAATGTTTTGACCCTGCGCCGTCTCCTCCCCGTCTTGCTCGCTCTTTGGCGGCAGACCCGGAGCCGTGTCCCATCTACTGCCCGCCCAACCGGCAGAGTACCAGGTCATCAATGTAGACGCGCTGCCCCGTCTCAAAGCCGTTCACGATAAGGATGGGCAACAGTTGCCTGACCTCGTCGTTCGCGATTTTCGCCGGGACATCGGCCACGAGGCCAAGGGCCGTCCAGCGTCCCGGCACGGGTTGCACCTTGGAGGAGGACGACGGCAGGTTGTTACCCCCGCCGTCACGCAGCGTCAACGACAGCTCTACGGTGCCCTTCGCAACCTGCCCCGCCGGAACATACACGAAACAAACCAGTCCGTACTTCCCCGGTGCGGCGTCCAGGAGCTGGTTGGGCCCGCCCCGTTTCACGCCGTCGCAGAGCACCGAACAAGGGCCGGCGTGCGCGAGTTCGTCCGTGCGCCGCATCGTCCCCCCCCCTCCGCCACCCATAGGGACCATCCCTTCGGTAAATCGCCGTCCCCTTCCTCGAAGGAGGCATTCTGTGTCAGTGACTGCACGCGGCCCTCAACAAGCGCCAGCATCATGGCGGCCTGCGCCTTTACGTCAGGCGACAGGGCGTTTTCCGCCAATTGCCGCATGCGCGCGCGCACCGGTCCGTCTTCCCGCGCCACAAGGTCATAGGTGCGCCAGAGTCCGCCTCCAGCCCACGTGTCGCCCAGCATGGTGTCACTTAGCGTGATCGGGATCGGATGCTGGAGCAGGGGATCTTTCGGGAACACCTCCAACGCAAGATGCCGGCGCCTCCCGGCACAGCGTGCAGCCTCATCGACTCCGTTGAGCAGATCGAGCGCCTGCTTCTCCGACTCAATAACCACGCCCCCCTCCTCCGCCGCCGTCTTGAACGCGTACGCCGTGGCCTCGTAGTACTCGAACGCATCGAGCAGGACTTTCGCCCGCGCCTTCTGCTTGTCCGTGGCGGCCTTCGCCAACGCGGTCTCGAGCAACGAGCGGCTCTCTTTAATCTCATCGAACGCCACGTCGCGGAGGTATGCGGGACTGGAGAAGTCGAGGTATTGTCCTGCTTCCGTGAACCACGCGGACTTGGGTGCCCGTTCGGTCCAGAACGTTTCCCAGTGGGCATAGTACCGCGCTAGAAAGGGAGCCGCCGCCGCCCCCACACACCGGACGTACCAGTCGTTCAGCAGCGCTTCGACGTCCCAGTTCGGATCCCATTGAAGTTTAAGCGCCACGTACAATTTGGGTCCCTCACCCCAGTTCGGATAGGCCTCCGCGTAGAGGGCGCGGACGCCGTTGGCGTGGCCGAAACGATAGTAGTCGGCCATGTGATGGAACCACACGCGCGGCAGCACGTAGGGCGTGCCGTATATGTAATCGTACCAGCCGACCACGGGACTCTTCTCATGCCACGCCTGCGTCAG
Source organism: Candidatus Hydrogenedentota bacterium (assembly GCA_903922535.1). The sequence goes on along the minus strand of CAIXUF010000117.1, from coordinate 4,043 downwards.
CGCTTCGCCGGTTGCGCGGAGCTTTCCGTCAACCCACTTCATGCGGTCGTAGGTCATGTACGGTATCAGGCGCGGGTGCACGTTGACGCTCTTGGGCGGGTCCGCCGCTTCGCTGTAGGCGAGACATCCGAACCATTTGTCCGGATGCTTCGCCAGCACGCCCTCAATGACCCGGTTGGCCCAATCGTAAAAGAGGTCCGAATGATCGACCAGTCCCAGGGAATTCTTCCCGCCCGGGATGCGCGCGAGACAGTGTTCGCATTCGCAATACCCGCTGCTGTCGTTGGCGCCGAGGGAATAGGACGTCGCGTCCGGATGCGCGTCAAAGTAGGCGTTGATGTTGGCAATTGCCTCCTCGACGATGCCCGGCGCCGTGAAGCAGGGCTGCCAGCCCTCGGTGTTGTTTGTTTCGGGCAGGAAACGTTTGCAGCCGCGAATCGGAAAGAACTCCGGATGCGTCTTTGTGTACGTTTCCGGTGGGAACAGGTTCAGCAGGTTGTGGTGGAAGTTCACGCGTCCGTGCATGCGGTTTCGCCGCGCCCATGTCTGCTGCACGTCGCCGGCAAGTCCGCTGAACAGTCGCGAGAAGAACGCCGGTTCCTGTCGAATGGGCTCTGGCGGCACATCTATCGTCTTCTGCGCCGGAATGTCCGTCCCGTTCGGACCCGGCATCAGCCACCGAACACCGGCATAGCGCTCCAGCAGCTCATACACGCCGAATTCCGTCCCCCAATCCGCCGCGCCGACAATAACCATGGTCCGGGCGTCGGGAAACGCCACGAGGAACCCGTCTTCATCCATTCCGGCGAGTTCGGCATTCAGCGCGGCGCTCCAGACCCCGCGCCCAAGACAAATGACATTCCCGGATTCCGGCGAAGCGGCAACGACCGGCAACTTCGCCCCGGTAGCCTCTTCAATGCACGAGACGAAGATATTGACAGCGTCTTTGACCTGGCCGCTTGCGTCGGGATCGACGACAATGGTCGCGGTTGGGGTGCCGTCTCTGACGATCTCAAGACCTGAGGCAGGCAGGGCGAGAAACGCGGAAACCAACAAGCCGAAACATATTTTATTCATATCCGGGACGCCTTCCTTCAATGATTCATTGAGGTCTAACCCTCATATCTTACACCGATAGCCGAAAGAACGCTGTTCTCACTGTAACCCAAATCTGTCGCCGAGTTTTGCCGTTACTTCACTCGAAACGGTGAAACCTTCAGGCCAACCCGCTATTGTCCCGGGCCTTCAGCGCAGTCGCCGTGCCAGAATCTTGAGCCTGCTGTTTCCGTGGTCTAGAATCTTTGTCTGTAGACTTGGGTGAACTTCCGGGAGAAGTACCATGAAGAGACTGCGTTGCACTTTCGCGCTCCTGTCGTTATCCGCCGTTTCTTTCTGCGCGGTGTTCCTGTTCATCCAGGAGAGGCCGTTCTTTTCAGCCAGTGCTCCGCCCGGGAAAGAATCTCGAACCGCATTGGCGATTCGAGATACGGAAGTACCCTTCGCGCAGTGGGGATCTTATATTTCAACAAAGGGATATCTTGACAGGTGCTACAGCGATGCGAAGTACTTTACCGAATCCAAGAGGGATGACTGCAAGGAAGAATTCATTGCCTGCCTGGACGCAGCGCTGCTCAAGTATCCGGTGGTGGATGTTTATCTTCTCGCCCACACCAACAATTACATGAAGTGGGTCAACGAAATCCCGGAGGAGCACCGAAAGCGGCTAAGGTTTGTCTATAACACGGGATGCCACAATCTGAAGCAGTGGCCGGACTGGCTCAAGGCCGGAGCGAAGGCATACATCGGGCACCCCGGCAATTCCGCCTCGGAAATCTTCTATTTCTATTTTCTCCGGCGCTGGGCCCGAAGCCAGACGCTTTGCGATGCCATGAATGAGGGCAATGCCCGCATGGAAAGCGCGATGGGCGTGTGGGATTTTCTCACCGTGTTTTACAGGAACACACTGGTTGCCATTCCGTCGGGAGTCTGGAAGTTCTTTCGGGAACCGCACAATCTCGCCGCTGCCATGGCGCAGTCGCGGGCGGAATGCCTGGGGGATTGCGGGATGACCATGGGGGAACAGCCATGAAGATCCGGTGGGACTATTGCGTGCCCGTCTGCGGAGTGCTGTTTCAGCCCGTTCCAATCCTGTGCCTGAACCGGCTTGTCACCTTGGGCTTTAAGACCCGGGAGATCGCGCCCGCCACGGTATGGAACGCCTCCCTGCTGCTGTTGGTCGTGTGCGGAATAACCAGCATGGCTTTGGGACTCTGGGGGACCCGCCTGCTGTTGTCGAGACCATCGCGCTTTCTGTCGGCCATCACGTTTTTGTTCTGCTGCGTTCCGGCCGTGCTGGCCGGCGCCGTCTATCTGGTTTCCTTTCTCCTCTTTCTGACGGTGCTATGATGAAATGAAACCGGTGAAGGGCGGTCGTATCCCAGGTTTTTCGTGTCTCTCGCCTTCCAAGGATAGGAGGTATTGTGAGTATGTTCGCATTGTCGCTGGTACTTACGGTGGTTCCCCTGGCTGTGTTTGTGTGGCTCGCGATGCGGTACTACCCGGGCTTTCCTGACAGGGTAGCTTCACACTTCGACTTCACGGGAACGCCCGATGCCTACATGGGCAAGAGATGGTTCTTCATTCTCATGGTATCATTGGCCGCCGGTATGACGGTCCTTTTTGTGGGGCTCGCCTTCGTGGTGAAAGCGGTAATTCTCGGCGCTGAAAATCCACCCATCAACCTGATCAACAAAGAATACTGGTTCGCGCCGGAACGCAAGGAATCCACCGCCGCCTTTCTGGCGGCATGGGTGTGCCTGCAGGGGGCGGGCATCATGTGGGTCGTGTTGGATGTGTTCTGGCAGGCAATCCAAGTGAACCTGGGCAAGGCAAAGAAGATGAAGTTTCGCGGCCTGTATGCCTTCCTGGTGTTCATGGCCTTCTGGATTGCCCTCGTGCTCGTCAGGTTCGGACGCGTTTGAGAGTGCCCATGCCCCTACCCGCAGTTGCCATCAGGCAGGCATCGAAGCCGGTTTGACCGTTTGTCCCGCCCACTCGTCTAATAGGTGTGACGCAACCGATTGACGGGAAAGGAGCGAATATGGAGACGAGAGAGGCGGTGGACGCGGTGTTGGGAGGGCGCCCTGAGGCATTTGCCGCGCTGGTGGAACGGTACGAAGGACCGCTGTTTGCCTGCGCGCTGGCGCGGGTCTACGACCGGGAGGATGCGCGAGACCTCTGCCAGGATACGTTCCTGCGCGCCTATTTATCCCTGCCCACCCTCAGGAACCGCGACGCGTTTGGGCCGTGGCTGTTCATGATTCTGCGGCGGCTGTGCGTGGATTTCCTGCGGGGCAAAGGACGGAGAACCGAGGGAGAGAAGAAGATGGACCTTTCCGAAGCGGAGACCGTGTCTGATTCGTGCCGCGCAGTCTGCGATCGCGACGCTGCCACCACGCTTTGGCAACTGGTGGGGCGGCTGGATGAAAACAGCCGTGAAGTCCTGGCCCTTCACTACGGCCAGCAATTGAAGATAGGCGAGATAGCGCACCTGACGGGCCTGGGCGAGAGTGCGGTGAAAATGCGCCTGCAGAAGGCGCGGACCCTGCTGGGGCAGAACGCGGAGGAACTGCAGGGGGCGTGGTCGCTGGCGGTCGCGCCGTCGCTTTCGGCAGCCACCATGGCATTCACCAAGACGGCCATTCCCCTCAAGGCGGCGCCGGCGGCCCTGGGCCCTCTCGGCGCATTTGTCGGCCTGTTTGGCAGTGTTCTTTGGATGAAGCAGAAAGATCTTGAGCGCTGGCGGCAGCATGCGCCGGCGGGCATGTTAAAGGAACACCGGCGCGGGATGGCATGGTCCGTTGCCTTTTTCCTGGCCATCCTCTGCCTGATCCAGAGCCAGCCCTTCCTGAGGGCGCATGTCCCCTGGTTTGGTATATGCGAAAACGTGCTCATGCTCGGGCTGTTCTTCTTTCCGCTGAAACGACATTTCGAATTGATGCGCCTTTCGGAGATAGCCCGTTTGCTGGCTTGCATGGCGCTCT
>CAIXUF010000116.1 GCA_903922535.1 Candidatus Hydrogenedentota bacterium | reverse complement strand
GGCGGATTCGCATTTGGATGAACACACCGAGCCGGCCATCTATCAGAAAACGCTGGCCAACGCGCTCGCCGACCGGCCGGATTTCCACATCGACCTCGGCGACACGTTCATGACCGAGAAGCACGCGACCCGCGAGGCCGCCGCGCAACAATACCTCGCGCAACGCTACTACTTCGGAGCGCTGTGCCAATCCGTGCCGTTGTTTCTAACAATCGGCAATCATGATGGCGAAAGCCCGCGCGGGCGGGGCGCTGACGCGGACAGCCTGGCCGTCTGGTCCAACACGATGCGCAAGCGCTATTTTCCCGGTCCCGTGCCGGACACTTTTTACACGGGCAACGGCACCCGGCACCCGGATGCCGGGTTGTTGCAGGATTACTATGCGTGGCAATGGGGCGATGCCTTGTGCGTGGTGCTCGATCCCTACTGGTTCGCGCAAAAGCAGCGGGGCAAGGGTGACAATTGGAGCCGCACCCTGGGCGAGCAACAATATCAATGGCTCAAGCGCACCCTCGAATCCAGCCGCGCGAAATTCAAGCTGGTCTTCATCCATCATCTGGTAGGCGGCGCGGATGAACAGTGCCGCGGCGGCGCGGAAGCCGCGCCGTTCTACGAATGGGGCGGCAAAAATGCCGACGGCAGCGACGGTTTCCAACAGAACCGCCCCGGCTGGCCCGCGCCGGTCCATTCATTGTTAGTTGCCAACAAGGTGAGCATCGTGTTCCACGGCCACGACCACTTCTATGCGAAGCAGGAGCTGGACGGGATCATCTATCAGGAAGTGCCGCAGCCCGGCTGCCCCGGCAACGGCAAGGCGCCGCGCTCTGCCGCGGAATACGGCTACAAGAACGGCGAAATCCTCGGCGGTTCGGGCCACCTGCGCGTGACCGTCGCGCCCGCAGCCCTAATGGTGGAATACATCCGCGCCGATCTAACGGACAAGGCGGGTGAGGCGGGCAAACCCGCCGGGGTGGCGCAGCGTTATACAGTGAAAGCTCGCTGATGCCTTCAATCTACCACCCGCCGGCCCCGCCAGGCACGCGCGGATCATGGGCTGCCTGAAAGCCGTGCGACACCTCGTCCCAGAGCACCGCCTGGCAGGCGCCGAACGAGGATGTGGGGTCGAGCGTGTGGCCGCGCGCGGTGAGTTCGCGCATGACCTCCGCGCCGGCGCCGGTCTCGATCTTCAACTCATCCGGCGACCACTGGTGGTGGATGCGTGGTTGTTTCAACGCCCCGGCAATGTCCATTTTGAGATCGATCACGTTGACGAGCGCCTGCACGGTCTGGCTGATAATGGTCGGGCCGCCCGCGGCGCCCACACTCAGGATGGGCTTGCCGTCCTTGAGCACCAGCGTCGGACTCATGCTTGAGAGCGGACGTTTGTTAGGTTCCACTGCGTTGGCCTCCGCGCCGACGAGTTTGAATGCGTTAGGCACTCCGGGCGCGACGGCGAAGTCATCCATCTCGTCATTGAGGAAGATGCCGGTTCCGGGCACGATCACCATGCTGCCGAACGCGGTGTTGATCGTCTGGGTCAGTGCCACCCAGTTGCCTTCAGCATCGGCTGCTGATAGATGGGTGGTGTGCTTGCCGAACACATCCCCGTCCCAGCGGGGCGGCGCGCCGTGGCCGCTGACCGTCGAAGCGCGGTCGGGCCGGATGCGCGCGGCCAGTTGTTGTGCGTAGTCTCGGTCGGTCAAGCCGCGCGGCACTTTGACGAAATCAGGATCCCCCAGCCAGTATGCGCGGTCCGCGAAGGAGAGTTTCATGGCTTCGGCGGTGACGTGCAGCCGGTCCGCCGTGGGCATGGCGGCGATATCAAAGGTCTCAAGGATGTTGAGGATTTGGGCGACCAGCACCCCGCCGCTGCTCACCGGCGGCATGCCGATGATTTCATGGCCGCGATAGTGCGTGCGCAACGGCTCGCGCAGCACCGCCGCATAGTTGGCGAAGTCCTCCTTGCGCAGCACGCCGCCGTGGGCACGCATCCAGGCGTCCGCCTTGTCCGCATAATCGCCGCGGTAGAACCAATCCGTGCCCTGCCCGGCGATCGCACGCAGCGAGCGGGCGAGGTCCGGCTGCTTGAGGGTGTCACCTTTTTTCAAGGGTGTCCCGTCGGCGTCGAAAAAAAACTTCCGGCATTCCTCGGCTTTGCGCAACCTGTCCGCCATGGCCGTTAGTTTGTTAGAATACACCTCGTCTAGCGGAAATCCGCCAGCCGCGATGTCCGCGGCGGGCAGCAGCAGGTCCGCGAGTTTCAGCTTCCCGTGTTTGCGCAGCGCCAGTTGATAGGCGGCCAGTGCGCCCGGCGTGGCGCTTGCGAGCGCTCCGGTCCGGCTCGCCGCGGTGTCCACCTTGCCGTCCCTGACGAACATGTCGCGGGTGGCGAGCGCGGGCGCCTTCTCACGACCGTCGATAGCAGTTAGAGCGCCGTCCGCCGTGCGGATGAGGATGAAGCAGCCGCCGCCGAGTCCCGAGTTGTGCCCGTCCACGACGCCCAGGGTGATCGCCGCGGCGATCGCGGCGTCCACGGCATTGCCGCCGTGTTGCAGCGCGTTGACCCCGGCGGCGGTTGCCAGCGGATGCCCGGTGGCGATGGCTCCGTGTGTCCGGTTTTCCGCGACCGCACCGCGCCAGGCTAACAAAAGCCCCAGGAGGAGGACGGTGCTGCGGGTCATGCACGCATGAGAGACGGGTCCGCGGCGCTTGGCAAGAGCGGAGAATTGCAGGAAGGAAAACGGTCCCTGCCTTGCGTTGTGTCCGGACCGTCATCCTGTCAGGCAAGGACCGTATTGTCCTCGCTTCGCTCACGCCATGCTAACAACCGCGCCCCGGCAGGGGTGCCAGAGCCGTGCGACCCACATCACACACCCTGCGCGGCGTTCTGCGACCCCTGCCGGGGTCGAATGCGCATGAACCGATGCAGACCCGGGGTGTTCGGCCGCGGTGCGGCCTCGACCCCGGGCTAATCTCTGCAATCCCTCCGGGATTGGGGATCATGACCGCGGGCTACCAGTTGAAATCCCTCCGGGATGATCCATCAAAGAGGGAGTCCAACTTGCCCGACAGCAGGGTTGTTTTGAGGTCGAACGCTGAGTTCTGAGGATCAGGGCCGGGCGTCGAGCGGGGTGTAGGAGCGGATGTTAGGTCCGGTATAG
>CAIXUF010000115.1 GCA_903922535.1 Candidatus Hydrogenedentota bacterium | reverse complement strand
CTTGCCAACTGACGTGCCCACCGCCGGAGACTGGCTCAGCGCCACTAGTCCGCCGCAGCTGTCCGCCGCAACCACGCCCGCCGTGAAGTCCGGAACAAGCGCCTGGCATGCCCCGTTGGCGTCCATGGTCTTGGAAACCGGCTGCGCGGTGAAGACCGGCTTGGCCGTATCCGCAACCGTCACCGTCCGCACGGCCTGGACTGCAACGTTGCCGTGGCTGTCCGTCACGTCGTAGGTGACAAGGTAGGTGCCGGCCACCGCCGGGTTCACCACCGCGCCGCCAAGCGTCACGATCAGGCCGGTGTCACAGTTGTCCGCAGCCGTCGCGCCGAGTTCGGTGTAGGCACCGCCGCACTCGACGGTCACCGCGGCCGAACCGTTCGGCGTGATGACCGGCTTGGTCGTGTCCACCACGTGCGCGATCCGTATCATCTGGTCCGCAACGTTGCCGTGGCTGTCCGTCACGTCGTACGTGATGACATAAGTGCCGACCACCGCCGGGTCCGCCACACCGCCGCCAACCGCCACGGTCAGGGCGGTGTCACAGTTGTCCGCGGCCATTGCGCCCAGTTCGGTGTAGGCGCCGCCACACTCGATGGTCACGACCGGCTCACCCGTCACCAAGATGACCGGCTTGGTCGTGTCAACCACATTCACACTCCTTGTGAACTGGAGCACAACGTTGTTGTGGCCGTCCACCACGTCGTACCTCACGACATAGGTGCCGACCACCGCCGGGTCCACCACATCGCCGCCGATCCTCACGGTCATTCCGGGATCGCAGTTGTCCATCACCGCCGCGCCAGGCTCGGTGTAGACGCCGCCGCACTCGACGGTTATCGTGCGCGGACCGTTCAGTGTGACGACCGGCTTGGTCGTGTCCACAACCGTCACGGTCCGTGTGACCTGCGCGGCCTGGTTGCCGTGGCTGTCCGTCACATCGTAGGTGACAACGTAGGTGCCGGTCGCCGCCGGGTTCACCACATCGCCGCCGACCCTCACGGTCAGGGCGGTGTCGCAGTTGTCCGTCGCCGTCGCGCCAAGCTCGTTGTAGGCGCCGCCGCACTCGACAGTCACCGAGGCCGGGCCGATCGGCGTAATGACCGGCTTGGTCGTGTCAACAACCGTCACCGTCCGCGTGACTTGGTCTGCAACGTTTCTGTGGCTGTCCGCCACGCCGTACGTCACAACATAAGTGCCGACCACCGCCGGGTCCACCACATCGCCGCCAACCGCCACGGTCAGGGCGGTGTCGCAGTTGTCTGCGGCCGTCGCGCCAAGCTCGGTGTAGGTACCGCCGCACTCGACGCCGACCGTTGCAGGCCCGTTAAGCACAATCACCGGCGCCGTCGTGTCAAGCACGGTCAGTGCGACCGTGCTGCCGGTTCTGTTGCCCGCAGCGTCGGCCGCCGTCAGGGTCACGTCCGTCACGCCCAGCATGACTGGGGAGCCCGCCGCCGGAGTCTGGCTCCATGCCACGGCACCGCCGCAACGGTCCTCGGCCACAACGCCCAGCGTGAAGTCGGGCACGAGTGCCCGGCACAAGGCGTCCGCGGCAACGGTCTGCGGCACCGGCGGGACGGTAAGGTACGGCGGGGTGACGTCAAGCACGGTCAGCTTCGCCGTGCTACGGGCCGTGTTGCCCGCGGCGTCGGCCACCGTCACGGCAAGATCCGTCACGCCGCCGGTGACGGCGCTGCCCGCCGCCGGCGTCTGCGTCACGGCAAGGTTCGTGCCGCAGGCATCCGCCGCAACCACGCCTGCTGTGAAGTCAGGCACCAGCGCCCGGCACAGGGCATCCGCCTGAACCGTCCTGTCCACCGCGCCGGCGGCGATAACAGGCGCCGTCGTGTCCGCAACATGGACGGTGCGGACAGCCTGTGCCGGGCCGTTCACGCTGTCACCGGCGTAGTACGCCACCGTGTAGACGCCGACGACGGCGGTGTTCACGGTGTCGCCGCCGACGATCACCTCCCGACTGCCGGCGCAGGCGTCCATCGCCGTCGCGCCCGGTTCGGAGTAGGTCCCGCCGCACTCCACCGTGACCGTGTCGGAACCGTTCAGGGTGATGACCGGCGCGGTCCTGTCCTCGACCGTCACCAGCCGCACGGCCAGGTTGGAGTATTTGCCGTCGCTGACGATGTAGGCGGCGTAGTAGGCGCCGGGCGCGGCCGAATTCACATTGTCCGCGTACACGATTTTCGCGGTCAGGTCACCCGCGCAGGCGTCCGTCGCCGTGGCGCCCGCGTCCGAGTATGTGCCGCCGCACTCAACGGTGACGTTATCCCCGCCTATAAGGTGGACAACCGGCTTCAGCGTGTCGGACACAGTCACCGTCCGCGTGACTTCAACGGCGCT
>CAIXUF010000114.1 GCA_903922535.1 Candidatus Hydrogenedentota bacterium | reverse complement strand
CGGCGACGGACGCGGCGGGCAATACGACGGATGCCGTCGCGTCGCTGACGGTGCTTGACGTCACCGTGCCGCTCTTCACGACACTGCCGGTGCCTGCGACCATAGACGCTGACGCGTCGTGTGCGGCACTTGTGCCAGACTTCACGGCGGGTGTTGTGGCGGTGGACACGTGCGGCGGCCTGGTGGCGCTGAGCCAGTCGCCGGCGGCGGAAAGCACTGTCACGAAGGGCGTGACAGAGGTGACCGTGACGGCGACCGACGCCGCGGGCAACAAGGCGCACAGCATTGTGGGTCTGACGGTGCTCGACAAGACCGCACCGCTGTTCTCAGTTCCGCCGTCGGACAAGACTATCGACGCGGACGCCTCGTGCGCGGCGCTTGTGCCTGACTTCACGGCGGGCGTTGTGGCGGCGGACACCTGCAGTGGTCTCGTGACGCTGAGCCAGTCCCCGGCGGCGGGAGCCCCAGTCACCAAGGGCGTGACAGAGGTGACCGTGTCGGCGACGGATGCGGCCGGCAACACGTCGGACAGAATCTTGATTCTGACCGTGCTTGACATTACCGCTCCGGTGATCACTGTCGGCCCGGTGGCGCAGACGGTTAACGCTGACGCGTCTTGCGCGGCGCTTGTGCCTGACTTCACAGTCGGTGTAATGGCGGCGGACACGTGCGGTGGCCTTGTGGCACTGAGCCAGACGCCGGCGGTCGACAGCCCGGTCACGAAGGGCGTGACCGAGGTGACCGTGACCGCGACCGACGCCGCGGGCAACAGTGCGGCCGCCACGGTGACGTTAACCGTGCATGACACGACCGGACCGGTGTTTGCAACGCCGCCGGCAAACAAGACGATTGATGCCGACGCCTCCTGCGCGGCGCTTGTGCCTGATTTCACAGCGGGCGTTGTCGCAGCGGATACGTGCAGCGGCCTTGTGACGCTGAGCCAGTCCCCGGCGGCGGGCACACCGGTCACGAAGGGCGTGACAGGCGTGACCGTGACGGCGACCGACGCGGCCGGCAACACGGCGGATGCCGTGGTGTCGCTGGCGGTTCTTGACGTCACCCCGCCTGCCTTCACGACGCTGCCGGTGCCGGAGACGGTCAACGCGGACGCATCCTGCGCCGCGCTGGTTCCCAACTTTACGACGGGCGTTGTCGCAACGGACACGTGCAGCGGTCTTGTGACGCTGAGCCAGGCCCCGGCGGTGGGCAGCCACGTCACGAAGGGCGTGACGAACGTGACCGTGACGGCGACCGACGCGGCGGGCAACACGTCCGAGCGGTCGGCGACGCTGACGGTGCTTGACATTACTGCGCCTGTGATCATACTGAATGGCGCGACCACGGTGACAGTCGAGTGCGGCAGCACGTACAGCGACCTGGGTGCAACGGCGACCGACACCTGCGACGGAACCCTGACCGACAAGATTATTCCTGTGAGCAACGTGAATGCCGGTGTGGTCGGCACATACTATGTGTTCTACACCGTGGCCGACAGCAGCAAGAACGAGGCCACGCAAGTGATGCGGACGGTGCGCGTGGTGGACGAGACCGCACCGGCCATCACACTGAACGGTTTGGCCGCGGTGAATGTCGAGTGCGGCAGCGTATACACGGAACAGGGTGCGACGGCGTTGGACGCGTGCATGGGCAACCTGACCACGTCGATTGTGACCGTGGGCGCCCCGAACACCTCGGCGCTCGGCACTTACTACGTGTTCTACACCGTCAATGACGGCATTAACCCGACTTCCGCAAAGCGGACTGTGACCGTTGTGGACACAAAGGCTCCGGTTGTCACCCTGAATGGTTCGGCCTCGGTCACCGTTGAGTGCACCGGCACCTATACAGAACTGGGCGCCAGCGCGCTGGATGCCTGCGCGAACACCCGAAGCGTTGTGGTTGACGGCCAGACGGTGAACACGCTGGTGCCGGGCACCTACATTCGCACGTACACCGCGACAGATCCGTCTGGGAACACCGGGACGGCCGAACGGGCCGTCCACGTGGTGGACACGACTGCCCCGGTCTTTGCCACGTTGCCAATGGACAAAACCATTGACGCCGACGCTTCCTGCGCGGCGACTGTTCCCGACTTCACGGTGGGCGTTGTGGCGGTGGACACATGCAGCGGTCCGGCGACGCTGAGCCAGTCCCCGTTGGCGGGCGCATTGGTCACCAAGGGCGTGACGAGCGTTACTGTGACGGCGACCGACGCCGCGGGCAACAAGACGGACGCTGCCACGGTGGCGTTAACCGTGCTTGACAAGACCGGACCGGTGTTTACAATGCCGCCGACAAACAAGACGATTGACGCTGACGCTTCGTGCGCGGCGCTTGTTCCCGACTTCACGGTGGACGTGGTTGCTGCGGACACGTGCAGCGGCCTTGTGACACTGAGCCAGTCTCCGGCGGCGGGCGCCCCGGTCACGAAGGGCGTGACAGACGTAACGGTCACGGCGACAGACGTTGCGGGCAACAAGACCAACACCCTGGTCACGCTGACAGTGCTTGACGTCACCGCGCCGCACTTCACGGCTGGGCCGGTGGCGCGGACGATTGACGCTGACGCTTCCTGCGCGGCGCTTGTTCCCGACTTCACGGCGGGCGTGGTGGCTGCGGACACGTGCAGCGGCCTTGTTGTGCTGAGCCAGTCCCCGTTGGCGGGCGCCCCGGTGACGAAGGGCGTGACGGAGGTGACCGTGACGGCGACGGACGCGTCGGGCAACAAGGCGGATGCCGTTGCCTCGCTGACTGTTCTTGACGTCACCGCGCCGTACTTCACGACGCTTCCGG
>CAIXUF010000113.1 GCA_903922535.1 Candidatus Hydrogenedentota bacterium | reverse complement strand
GCGCGCAGACTGTCTCGCTGCGACGTACTGTGTGCGCGTACCCTGCGGCGCAGTTCTTTGTCTTCCTCTACCGTGAGTTCTATAATCGAAATCGGTCGTGCCATGTACAAATCATAGCACGGCAATTAACGTTATTTCAACTTATTTATCGTTCAGCACACTAGAGACGCCTTCGCCGACCTTGTTGCCGGCGATGACGCGACATTCCAATTGGATATTGCTCGGCTGATCATTGCGGCCGCCGCTCTCATAGGACCACCTGTTCGCTCGTCGCCGTCGGGCCGGGGCCGTTGGTGTTGACCGCCGTGACGCGGTAGGTGATCTCGACGATGCGGGGCTGGTCGATGACGGTCTTCTCGGTGTCGGTGGCGGTGTCTTTCCAGATGCCCCAGTCCTCGACGAGTGTCTGGGTTTGCGTGTTCATCACGCGCCGCTCGAGGAGGTAGTAGTCGGGCGGGCCGGCGGCCGCCGACTTCGCCGGGGCCTTCCAGTCAATGAAGGCGATGCCGGGCCCCTGAATAACGACTTCGAGGCTGCGGATCTCGCCCGGCGCGAAGGATTGCGCCGTTCCGGGCACGTCCCAGCCAATCTCCTGCAGCTTGGGGGCGTCGAGATGGTGCGTGGCCTCGGCGAGCCGGATGAGCCGCTTGGCCTCGTCCACGACGTCGGCGAGCGTGGCGTTTTCCAGATCGATGGCTGCCTTGGCAGCGGCGTCTTTGCTCATGCGGTCGGTGGTCTGGCCCAACAGCGTGGTGAGCAGCGTGTCCAACGCCGTTTCATCGAAGGGTGGATTGGTGTAGTCGGTGGGGTTGCCGGCGATCCCGGCGACCATCTTCGTCGCCAAGACCACGATGTCGTTCTTGGTCCGTGGGAATTGAGGCATTTCCGGGTTCTCCTATCGTAAGATATTGGAAACACAGGGTTTGACCACAATCCGCTGGCTTGATACTGCCGCCAGTGGGCATACAACTATTCCTTGCAGGCCCCGCAAGCGCCAAGAGTGGGCATACAAGTGCCGATTGCAGGTACTGCTGCCGTCGAGAGTGGAGCAACTTCCTCCGAGCGTGAACCCGCTTTCGTCAACTGCAAAGCCGACATCCCCGAAAGCAGGTCAACTGTCTGCGATTGTAAACCGTGCATTTGCGGATTGCAACTTTCATTTGGCGATTGCAGACCAACTGTTGGCGCCGTCGGGCCCGCAGAGGGGAAATGCTCGTCCGCTTTCGTATGATGTTGGTCAACTATTGGGGATTGCGGACGCGCCGACGGGAAAAGCTGGGCCGCCTTTGCCGGTTTCCTGCCGGGAAGGACGCTGGGTGAGGTCTGCGTTTTTGGAAAAGGTCCGGTGAAAGTATTACACTGCCCCCCAAGTCACCAACGAAAGGGAACTGCCATGTATAGTCGTGTCTGTCTGCGTCGTGCCGCTTTGCTTGCCCTTGCCGTGTTCTTTACGGGAATGATTGTCTCCACGGCGTGGGCGGAGAATTCCGCCATCGTCCCCGTGCCGCGCAATGACAACGGGTGGATGGCCCGCCACCAAAGTTTCAATGACCGGGTGAAACAGGGCAATGTTGACCTCCTGTTCATCGGCGACTCCATCACCCACGGGTGGGAAGGCGGCGGCAAGGAAGTTTGGGCCCAGTACTACGGCAACCGCAACGCGGTGAACCTGGGCATCGGCGGCGACCAGACACAGCACGTGCTGTGGCGCCTGGACAACGGCAACATCGACAACATCAAGCCGAAACTGGCCGTCATCATGATCGGCACGAACAACTGCATGGGCAACACCGCCCCCGAGATCGCGGAGGGCGTTGAGGCCATCGTGAAGAAACTGCGCACGCGCCTGCCCGAGATGCGCATCCTGCTGCTGGCCATTTTCCCGCGCACCGATGTGGCGCCGGAGATTCAGCAGAAGATCAAGGACGCCTCCGCCAAATTCGCCGCCGACACCGCCTCCGATCCCATGGTCGAGAATCTGGACATCACGAAAGCCTTCCTCAATGAAAAGGGCGAGTTGACGAAGGATGTCATGCCCGACCTGCTGCACCCCAACGCCAAGGGCTATGCCCTTGAGGCCGAAGCGATCGAGCCCTATATCGGCCGCCTGTTGGGCATCGCGAACGGCTGGACCGCCCTGTTCAATGGCAAGGACCTTGAAGGGCTTGAACCCGTCGGAGACAAGTCGGGCTGGCATGCCAAGGACGGCATCCTCTACACCGAAGGCGGCGGCGGAGCATGGCTCTCCACGACGAAGGAATACGGCGATTTTGATCTTTCGGTTGAATTCAAAGTCCCCAAGGGTGGGAACAGCGGCGTGTTCATCCGCGCACCGCGCACGGGCAACCCGGCCTTTGAGGGTTCCGAAATTCAGGTGCTCGACGATTACGACGATCAGTACAAGGAACTCAAGCCGTACCAGTACTGCGCCAGCGTCTATTCGACCATCGCCGCCACGCCGCGCGTGTCGAAGCATTTTGGCGAATGGCAGAAGATGGACATCCACATCCAGGGCCAGAAGATCACCGTGACGCTAAACGGCACCAAGGTGGTGGACGGCGACCTGAGCGAGCACCTGGACAAGATTGCGGATCACCCCGGCCTCAAGCGGACCTCGGGCTACATCGGCCTGCAGGACCACAGCAGCCGGCTCGACTACCGCAACCTCCTGATTCGCGAAATCAAGTAGGCGCGGACGCAATCATCATGATTGGCGGCAAACCGGCCGGGCGGCGCGACAGCCTTTGGGCGAAGCGCCGCCCGGCCGGACGTTAAGTTGCGGGCAAAGTGGACGCGGCATCCCTGCCGCGTTCTTCCCCTTGTGCCCAGGACGCGCGAGGGACCGGAAGAAAAGAGGCTGGAAGCCTCTTCTTGTTTTGACCGCATAGAACGCAAGGATCGCAAAGATCTTTCAGACACATTCCGAACGTCTTGCCTGTGTTCTTTTCCGTGTGTTTCCGTGAATTCCGTGGTTACAGGTTTTCAGGTTCTTCCTTGGTTGCGGTCAAAGGCCGCACCGGGTATTATTCCCCGAAGTCTAAACCCCGCAGATCGCGGAGACAAACAACCCGACGGAGGATGAGATCATGCCCAAGATCGCAATGATCGGCGCAGGCAGCATTGTGTTCTGCAAAACCCTGATGATGGACATCCTGGCCACGCCCGTGCTGCGCGGCAGCGAGTTCCGCTTCATGAGCCGGACGACACCCAAACTGGAGCGCATCAAGCGCTTCGCCGACCGCGTCATAAAAGAAAACAACCTCCCCGCGACGGCCATGATTACCACGGACCGCCGCGAGGCGCTCAAGGACGCGGACTACGTCATCGTCATGCTGCAAATCGGCGGTGTGGAGGCGTTCGGCAAGGACTACGAAATCCCGCTCAAGCACGG
>CAIXUF010000112.1 GCA_903922535.1 Candidatus Hydrogenedentota bacterium | reverse complement strand
TGCTCGACATGACCGTCGAGGACGGCTGCGAGTTTTTCCGCAACATCCCGCCCATCGCCGCGAAACTGCTCACCCTGCGCGACGTGGGCCTCGGCTACATCCGCCTCGGCCAGGCCGCCACCACGCTCTCCGGCGGTGAGGCGCAGCGCGTCAAGCTCGCCACAGAACTGTCGCGCCGCCAGACCGGCCGCACGCTCTACATCCTTGACGAACCCACCACCGGCCTGCACGCCGCCGATGTGGACAAGCTCCTCGGCGTGTTGCACCGCCTCGTCGACTACGGCAACACGGTCATCGTCATCGAGCACAATCTGGATGTGATTAAGACGGCGGACTGGCTCATCGATCTTGGCCCCGAAGGCGGCGACCAGGGCGGCCGTGTCATCGCCGAGGGTACCCCCGAAGCCCTCACCCGCATCGCCAAGTCTTACACCGGACAATTCCTCAAGCACAAGCTGCCGGCGGCTGCGGTGGTGGTGGAAAAGCCGGAGAAGGCGAAGAAGAAGGCCGAGAAACAGAAATAGGCGCGGTTGGCGTGGGCTTGGGTTAGCTTACAATATGCGGGAACGCGCCCCGGATTCTGCCAGCATGAAATTTCACACGGCTTGCCGCCAAGTCGGCATAAATGTCCTGTTTCGGGTTCCGGTACAGGTTCCCCTCATGATCAAGCACGCATTTGCCCGTGTGTTCCGACGGCAGCAGGTTGATGATGGCGCCCGCCTCGTCCAGCATCTTGTGCCACTGGCGCGAAATGCCGGCCATGTCAGGTGCGGGTCCGTCAAAGGACAGATCGCCAATCTCGTCCGCCGAATATCGGCAGGAACGTCCCGCCTGTTCCAGAATCGTCAGCGGGCTGAAGGCGGGGTCTTTGCCGCATGCGGCCCACATCAGATAACCGAGCGGCTGAATGCGTTCATCGCAGGTCATCACATCGATCCAGTCCCGCACCTCCAGTCTTCCCACCAGCGCAAGGACCTTGTTGGTGGCAAGGTCCACCGGATGCAGCACCAGGCCAAAATCTTCATGCTTCACCAGCGGAAAGAAACGGTATGCGCTGTCGCAGGTCCACTGGATCAGAACCGATTCGTCTTCCTTGCAGGCCAGCGCCTCCACATAGGAACGGCGCTCATGAATGATCCGCAGCTCATAACCGCCGGCCTCAAGAAGGGTGCGGTCCGCCTGCCAGGTGGCCTCCAGCGCCTCGACCGTGTCGTGAAACAGGTCGATATCCCTGGAAACGCGGCATCCCCCCGCCAGAACATTCAGGGCCGACCCGCCGGCGACATAGCTCTCCCCCCGCTCGATGCGGTTGGCCGCTATGAGCCGGCAGAGGGTCTGTTGGAATGTGGTGAGAGCCATTGGATAAGTTCACCCGCGCGCTGAAACGCTTTCAGGTCACCGTGCCGCTGGATATGGCCCAGCGCCCTCAGGGCGCTTTCCACATCCGCCGGATAGTAGTCCCTGCGCAGAAACCACAGGCAGCGGTCCCGGTGGGTTTCCACCAGTTCGTTTACCTGCCTTTGCATGTCCTCGGTCATCATGTCCATGTCAACACCATGCTACCACGCAGCCCGCAAAACCGCAACGCGGCCCGGTGTCTCCGCCATTTCTGTGATATGATATTTCCAAGGTACACGGATATGACCTATCGCGGACATGTGCAAAACGGCGCCATAATCTTGGACGAATCGACGACCCTGCCCGAAGGAATGGAGGTGGTCGTCTCCACTATGGCCGATAAAGCCTCATCGGGCACAACGGATGCCGAATCTCACCGCTGGATGGGGCGCTACAAAGGAACGGCAGATGTGCCTGAACTGGAGGAGTTCCAGTCCATCCGGAAAGAGATGTGGCCCGAGAAATGAAGGTGCTCATCGACACCCACATTGCCGTGTGGTTCCTCTGGGCTCCAGAAAGACTATCCGACAAGGTCCGCCGACTCTTGAGTGAGGAGACGGACGCGGGGCGAAAACTGGGTCTTGCCGCAATATCCGTCTTTGAGCTGGTCTATCTCGTCGAGAAACGCCGTCTCGAATCGGTCGTCCTGGAATGTGTCCTTGATGCGATTGGCCAGCCGGACGGCCCTTTTGAACAAGTGCCGTTGATTGCCGCGATGGCGGTGTCTCTTCAGGACATTTCCGCAGTCACCGTCCCTGACATGCCGGATCGAATCTTCGCCGCAGCCGCGCGATACCAAGGGGTGCCGCTGGTGTCAAAGGATGCGCGAATCAGACGGCTTGATCCTTCGGTCCTGCAGGTGATCTGGTAACGCGCCAGAATGCGCCGCGCATTTGCGCGCCGGGGGGGTCAAAGCGCAAAATGTGCCGGGTTTTCATCTTTGGTCAAGGATTATGCACATGAATTCCACGCTCCCCACGACATCCGAACTGATGCTGCGCTCCTTTCGCGCGCAGACGGCCATACCCGGATTCAACATTCCCGACCTGCCCATGATGGCGCCGGTGGTGCGCGCGCTGCGCGACACAAACTGTTTCGGCCTCATCATGGTGGCGCGGCTGGAATGGACCAAGTTCCACGCAGGCGGCATCCGGCCCATCTTCGATGAATACCAGAAGGTCAAGGACGAGCGCTTCACGCGGCTGCACCTGGACCATGTGCCCGTGATCGACGAGGACCAGCTCCTCGTGGATTATGCCGGCGACATCGGCCAGGCCGTGGGCCTGGGCTATGGCTCGGTCATGGTGGACGGGTCGCGCCTGCCGTTGGACGAGAACATCGCCGCAACGAGGCGCATCGTGGAAATGGCGCACGCCCAGGGCGTGGCTGTCGAGGCGGAGTTGGGCGCGGTGCTGGGCCACGAGTCCGGCCCCATGCCGCCCTACGAGGAACTGTTCGCCTCGGGCCGCGGCTTCACCGACCCGGAAGAGGCCCGGCGCTTTGTGCTGGAGTCCGGCGCGGACTGGCTGTCCGTCGCCATCGGCAGCGTGCACGGGGTCATCTCGGAAAAGCGCAGCGAGAAGAAGGTGGCGGCGCGGCTCAGCATCGAACGGCTCGACGCCATCCGTGAGGCGGTCAACATTCCCCTTGTGCTGCACGGCGGCACGGGCATCCGCAAGGAATACATTCTCGAGGCCATCCGCCACGGCGTTGCCAAGATCAACGTGGCCACGGCCATTCGCCAGCCCTACGAGGCGATGCTCAAGGAGTCGCCCGAAAAGGCGCAGGACGCAGTCTACGCGGAGACGATGCGCGTCATCCGCGAGGATTTGGAACTGGAAGGATCAGCAGACATCATTCACCCGTCACGCCCTGCGTGACAGACAGGAGGTCACGAGCATGTCGGAAAAAAGCACCTTTGCATTGTTCTTCGGGAACCGGGGATTCTTCCCCGCGTCCCTCCAGGCCGGAGCGCGCAAGGAATTGACCGCGCGGCTGAAAGCGCTGGGCCACAAGACCATCGCGCTCGATCCGGCGCTCACGCGCAACGGCGCGATTGAGACGCCGGCCGAAGGCCAGATCTACGCCAATTTCCTGCGTGAGAACCAGGGCAAGTTTGACGGCGTTGTCCTGTGCCTGCCCAATTTCGGCGACGAGACCGGCGCCGTCGCCGCGCTCGCCGACGCGGGCGTGCCCATTCTCATCCAGGCCTACCCGGACGAGATGACCAAGATGCGCCCCGAACTGCGCCGCGACGC
>CAIXUF010000111.1 GCA_903922535.1 Candidatus Hydrogenedentota bacterium | reverse complement strand
CGGCCACGTGCGGAGAATCCCGCCCCGCCCATCGATTCCAAGGCGACGGTCGAGCACCGCCATCGCCCCCCACAGGTGGTCATGGTGCGGGCCGAAGATGCAGACTACCTGCTCTGTGCCCGGGATCTGCCGCGGCGTGTAGGCCGCCCCCGGAACCGCCGTGTTGTTGCCCCAAAAGATTGAATGGTTCGTTCCGTCCGGGGCAGTTGTCCACAGACCGTGCGCGTCTCCGAAATTACGGTCCACGTACTCCCAGCGTGCATAGAGAATACTGCCATCGTCCATCAATGAGGCTTGGTTGTCAAACAGGTTGTTGCGGTCTATCTGGTGGATGTTTGCCCCGTCGGCATCCATGACATGGAGGTTGGCGGCGATGTCCTGGCTGCACTGGTTGTATTTGGGTTCGCGCGTGGACGAAAACAGGATGCTGTCGTCAGGCAGGTAGATGGGATCGAAATCACACACACCGGGCGCACCGGTCAATTGCCGCAGATCTGAGCCATCCGCGTTGACCTCCCAAAGATGCCAATCCTCGCCGGCGTTTCGGCGCAGGGCAAAAAGAATCTTGGTGCCGCTGAAATGCACGTCCGGGTCGCGCGCGATCCCTTCGGGGACTTCAAGAACCGTTTTGGTCTCGCCCCCGCGACCGAAATCGATAAGTTTCAGCGCCCCGCCCCCCTCGAAATCGCGGGTGTTGGCTTCCCCGGTATGGAAGAGCGTGTCGATGGCGTGGTAGCTGCTGCGATACGGCGGCCTGACCACGTAAAGAATTGGTTGTTCACTGACCAGCGGGTTCGTAATGAGCGCCTCCCGTTGGAGGTCGGCAAATTGACGGCAAAGCTCCTCGTTCGCAACACTCTTCAGGCGGGCTTCAATCTCGTTCAGCCTTGCGAGAAACTCCGTCCCACGTGGATAACGGTCTCCAAAGGTGTTCGCAAGGTCCTGCACCGCGTTACGGAGGCTTGCACACTGTTCCGCCGAGAGTGTCAACGCCGTTTGTTCCAGGACCGGCTTGCGGTGGGCAAAATGTTCTTCTGTTGCCACATTGTCCATTTGGCCGCGCCCATGGAAGTCATCGAAGGTGACGTGCCCCCAGCCCCCGGTATTGGCGTCCACGATGCGCAGGAAGACCTTCTGTCCGACCAACTGCGGCGCCGACCATGCCACGCGCGACATAATCTCTGTCTGATGTCCGCGTGCTTTAAGGACCTCCCTGCCGTCAAGCGTGCACAGCGCGGCGTACACATCGTCCGCCTGGCCACCGCCAAGGAGAAATGACATGTCGGGGCCTTCCAAAAGGAACACCGGGGATTCAATGACGCCGGTCATCTCGTCGTTGGACGGTCCGCTCTTTCGCTCCACAGTGGAAAGATAGAAGCGGCCCTGTTTGTTGTACCGGTTTTGCGGAATCTCCGGATACAGGTTATGAAAGGTCTCCCGGTCGGACACCGGATTCTCGAACCAGCCTTCCACCACCCGCCAAGGTGCGAGGCTGCCTGTCTCGAAATCGAAGCACACTTCGTTGGCGACTTCGGTTCCCGCGGTTGACTGCGCGGCAAAGGCGGCACTTCCGCAAATCGGCCACGCTGTGGCCAACGCGGCCAAACAGAAGGACTGGCATTTGCGCCGCAAACGAAGTGCAAACCTACCCATTGCTTGAATACTCCCCGAATCCCTCCGTCTGGCGGGCAATGAACTGGCCCGACGGGCTACGCTCAAGCAGGCAGACGGCGAGGCGGTTTCTTTTCGCGAATGCATAACCGTCATCGGGGCCGAGGACCATCAACGCCGTGGCGTAGGCGTCGGCCCAGGCGCAGGATGGATGAATGACGCTGGCCGAAGCAAAGCTGCTCTTCACAGGACAGCCCGTCTTGGGGTCTATCTCGTGTGAGAGGCGCTTTCCATCTTTGATGCGAAAGATGCGGTAGTCACCGGAGGTGGCCAGAGAAAGGCCGGACAGGCCCACCACCAGTTGCACTTGCTGTGCCCCTTCGTCCGGCCGCTCGATGGCCAGTTGCCATTTTTGTCCGTCGGGATTGACGCCTTTTGTGCACACCTCCCCACCGACTTCGACCAGATAGTTTTTCACACCCAGCCCGTCGAGCGCTTCGGCCGCCTTGTCCACGCCGTAGCCTTTTGCAACAGCCGACAGATCACAGTGCAGGTCGGGATGTTTCTTCACGAGCGTGCTGTCATCGCACACTTCCACCAGGTGCCAGCCGACCTTTGCACGAAGAGCGGCAACCGTCGCGTCGTCAGGATCGGAAGGCATCTTCTCCGGACCGAACCCCCACGCGTTGACCAGCGGCCCCACGGTGATGTCGAACGCGCCGCCGGATTGCTCGCTGACCTGCCGTGAAATGCGAAACACCTCGGCAGTCCCGGCGCTTACCGCAAACGGTGCAAGTGATTTGTGCGCATTGAACCGGCTCAGTTCCGAATCGGGCCTGTACACGGACATATTCTTGTTGACGTCGTCCAATGCCACATGCACCGAATGTTTCAGAACATCCATCGTTGTGCCGATCGGCAGGTCGTGCACCACAATATAGATCGGAAGAGCACACGTCTGAACTCCAGTCACTCCGGAGAATCTCGGATGCCGTCT
>CAIXUF010000110.1 GCA_903922535.1 Candidatus Hydrogenedentota bacterium | reverse complement strand
CGCGCGTTTACCAAATCGTCAAAGAGGGTGTACATCACCGGGGTCGCGATGAGCGTGAGCAGCAGTGCCAGCGACTGTCCTCCGATGATCACGCAACTGATGGTCTTGTTCGTCGCCGCGCCCGTGCTGTTGGACACCAGCAGCGGGATCATGCCCGCCACAAAGGCCACCGTGGTCATCAGAATCGGGCGCAGCCGGTCGCGGTTTGCCCGCATCACGGCCTCATGCATCGACAGCCCGTCGGCCCGCAGTTGTATGGTGTGGTCGATCTGCAAAATGGCGTTCTTCTTCACCACGGCAAAGAGCACCAGGATGCCGAGCAGACTGAGAATGTTGAGCGACTGTCCGAAAACAATCAGCGAGAACAGCGCGAAGGGCAGCGTCAGCGGCAGGGAGATGAGGATCGTGATCGGGTGGAGCCATGATTCAAACTGCGCGGCCAGCACGAGGTAGATGAAGAGGAACGCCGTCACAAACACGATGATATAGGCGCTGAATGCCTTCCTCATCTCCTTGGATTCGCCGGCCAGCGCGATCTTGTATTCCGGTCCCATCTTGAGTTCGGCCACTGTCTTGCCGATGGCGTCCAGCGCCCCCGCCTGCGACACGCCCGGCGAAAGGTTTGCCAGCACAGTCACCTGCCGTGTACGGTCCAGGCGGTTGATGCGCGACGGGCCCGTGCTCCGGTCAAAGTGCGCGACGTCGCCCAGCGGCACGGTGCCCCGCATCATGGTCGGGATGGAGACCATGGCCAGTTCGGAGATGTCATTGCGGTACTGCGCCGCCGCGCGCACATGCACCTCGTACTGCTCGCCCTTGTCGCTGAAATCGGTCACCTTGTCGCCCGCCACCAGCAGGCGCAGCGTGCTTGCAATGTCCGCAATCGACACGCCCAAGTCCGCCGCCTTCGCCCGGTCCACTGTCACGCCGTACTGCGGCTTGCCCACCACCAGCGTCGAGTCCACGTCGACCGCGCCGGGGTACTGGTGCAGGCAGCCCATGATTTTGTTCGAGTACTCCTCCAGCTTGTTCATGTCGGGCCCGCCCACGGTGTACTGGATGGCGGCCTGCGAACCGCCGCCGGCGATCGCCGCGATGGGCACCACGCTCGTGCGCAGCTTTTCCGCCTCATATTTCGGCAGCACCTGCTTGCGGATGTAGTCCATGACCTCGTTCTCGGCAAAGCTCCGCTCCCACGGGTTCACCAGCTTCACAAACACGGTGCCCAGGTTGGAGATGCGCTGCTCCGTCTCCGCCGTGCTGGTGACCGTGTACCGCACGCCCTCCAGCTTGCGCACGTCGCGCGCCACCCGCGCGAGGATCATCTGCGTCGCGTCGAGCGAGGTGCCCTCCGGCGTGCGCACCTCGATGTTGAACTGCGACTGGTCGTCGTTTGCCATGAAGTTCTTCGGGATGATTTTCGCCTCGAAATAGATGGAGCCCAGCAGCGCGAACATGATCAGCACGACCAGCCAGCGGTGCCGCAGCGCGAAACCCAGCAGCCGGAGATAGCCGCCCTCGACGAAGCGGTATCCCCCCCGGTGCTTGGAGTCGCGTTTTTTCTTGGCCGCTTTCGCGTCCATCACAAAGTCATCCGTGTTACCCTCCGTCGGCGCAGCACGCAGCCAGCGCGACGCCAGCATGGGCGTGAGCGAGAAGCTCACCAGCATGCTGATCAGGATCGCCGAGCACATGGTGATGCCGAAGGACCACATGAAACGCCCGACGATGCCTTCCATGAACGCGATGGGCAGGAACACGGCGCACAGCGACAGCGTGATCGACACGACGGCAAGGCCGATTTCCTTTGTGGCCTTCTGCGCCGCCTCGCGCGGCTTCTGTTTCTTCTCCTCGATGAAGCGGAAGATGTTCTCCAGCACCACGATCGCGTCGTCAATCACGATGCCCACGGACAGCGTCAGCGCGAGCAGGGTCAGTACGTTGAGCGTGAACCCCATGTACTTCATCATCGCGAAGGTGCCGATAATCGACGTGGGAATTGCCAGGGCCGAGATGATTGTCGTGCGCGCGTTGGAAAGGAACAGCAGCACCACCACGGCCGCAAGAATGCTACCCAGGATGAGGTGCTCCTGCACCGAGTCCACCGCGTCCTGTACGAAGGTGGACTGGTCGCGCACAATCTCCAGGTGGTAGCCCTGCGGAAGGGGAATGTCCTTCAACCGCGCCTTGATGTTTCTCACCACCTCGATGGTGTTCGTGCCGGACTGCTTGCGGATGTTCAGCAGCACTGCGGGCGTCTCGTCCAACTGCGCAAGACTGTCCGGCTCTTTGACACCGTCCTCCACCTCGGCCACATCAGACACAGTCACCACGTGGCCGTTCCGGACGGTCACGGGAATGAAGCCCATCTCCTCCACCGTGGCCACGCGGCCCAGGGTGCGCAGCGTTGCCTCGTCGGGGCCGGCCGTCACGGTGCCGCCCGGAATCTGGATATTCTGCATCTGCAATGCCCGCGCCACGTCCACAATCGTCAGGCCCTGCCCCCGCAGCTTGAGCGGGTCCAGTTTCACGTTGATTTGCCGCGGCTGTCCGCCCACGATCATCGCCTGGCCCACGCCCGCCACCGACTCCAACTGCCGCCGCAGGATCTTGTCGGTGAATTCGGTCAAATCCTTTACCGGGGAATCGCCCGAAATCGCCAGAGACAGCACGGGCGACGCGTCCGGGTCCATCTTGGTGATCATGGGCTGCTTCACGCCCTGGGGCAGCGTGTTAACGATCTGGTCAATCTTGTCGCGCACCTCCTGGCCCGCCACGTTCACGTCCTTTTCCATGGCGAACAGGACGATCACCTGGGAAACGCCCTCGGCCGAAACCGACCGCAGTTCCTGGATGCCGCTGACGGTGTTGACCGCCTCCTCGATCTTGTCGCTGACCTCCGTCTCCATCTCCTCCGGCGCCGTGCCCGGCCAGATCGTCGTCACCAGCACCACCGGAAAGTCGACTTTGGGGAACCAGTCCACGCCCATGCGCGTGTAGCCAAACAGGCCGAACACCACCAGCATGAGCATAAGCACCGTCGCAAACACGGGACGGCGGACGCAGATTTCAGCCAGTTTATGCATTACGACACCTTGTCCCCGTCATGAATCCGCTGCGGTGCCGTGATCACGGTCTCGTTTCCCGAAAGCCCCCCGGCAATCTCAATCTTGCCGTCCCGTGCGTCGCCTGTCGAAACGACCAGTTCATGCGCCACGCCGTCCTTCACGACGAAGATCCTGGAAATGTCCCCGTCTTTCACCACGGCTGACACGGGCACCATGAGCCGTTTGCTCTTTTCCGGCAGCGCCACCTCGGCCGAGGCAAAGGTGCCGGGGCGCAGCACATGGTCCGTGTTGGGCACCATCGCCTCCACCGTCATCGAACGGGAGTTGCTTTCCACCGACGGACCCACGTATCGGATCTCGCCCGTGAAGCTGCGGTCCGGCAGGCTGTCCACCTTGAAACTGACCGTCTGTCCTGTCGTGATCTGGCCCACGCTCTGCTGCGGCACCGTCAGCACGAGCCGGAGCGGGTCCAGCTTTATCAGCGTGGCCACGGCCGCGCCCTTGCCCATCGGGCTGGGCGACACCCGCTCGCCCACGCTGATGAGCCGTTCCGCCACATAGCCGCTGAACGGTGCCCGAATGGTCGTGTCCGCCAGCGCCTTGCGCAGCGCGTCCAGCTTGGTCTGCGCCGTGAGGTAGCTCTGGTAAAGCTGGCTCATCTGGAGGCGCGCCTGCTCGTAGCGTTGCGCCGCGCTGTCGCATTCAAACATCACGCGGTCATAGTCGGCCTTCGGCAGCACGTCCTGCTCGTAGAGCTTCATGAAACGGTCCTGGTTGACCCGTGCGAGATTGAGGGCCGCCTTCGCCATCTTCACCTCGGGCTGGTTCTCGACGCTGTACGGCGCCTTGCCGTCCTTGATGCCCAGTCGCACCTTCAGTTCCTGGATCCCCGCCAGTCCCTGGTCCAGCATGTTTTGCACGTCCGTTGGGTCCACCTGCACCAGGATGTCGCCCTGGTTCACCACGCTGCCGCGCTCGACAAAGACCTTCTGCACAATACCGTTGGTGTTGCTCGCCACGTCCGATTTCTCGTCGGCCGCAAGCGTGCCGGTCAGGCGCAGCGTGATTTCGCGTTCGGAGGACTCCACCGGCGCCGTGGCCACGCCCGACTTCGGCGCGTCCGCCGCCGCGGCCGTTTCCGGCTTCAGCGTGCCCAGGGAGGGCTTCTCGTCGGCGCGGACATTGACCACACCCGCCGGGGCAATCAACAGCGCCGCGCCGCCCAAGAGGACGGCTGCGGCCAGAAAGGTCAATAGCCTCTTGTGTTTCATGATGTTTCACCTTCCGATCTTTGCGCCATCGCCTGCATGCCGTACAGGGAGAATTGTGTGATGTGCTCCCCCAGAAACGCAATCATTGCGGGGTCGTAACTGCGGTCAGGATTGATCAGCTCCGGCCGCATCCGAAGCGCGAGTTCCTTCGTGTCAAAGTAAATCATGCACTGGCTCAGGATGCTGCTCACGCACAACTGAACGAGGGGGGACTCCGGCGGAAGCGACAGAAGCTCACCCACAATCCCGCGCACCACCCCGTCCACCGGGGGAATCACCTTCTCAATCATGTAGTCCAGCGCGGCCGTCGGCTCCATCATCTCCCGCGCCATCAGCTTGCCCAGCCAGGTGGACGGGCCGGTCTTCAGCAGCACGCCAAGAAACTCCCGGATGAACGTGTGCAGCTTCTCCTCAGCCGACGCATTTGGGTCAATCTGCATGTACGGCGCGTCCGCCTTCGATTCCTCATCCAGCTTTTGCACGACCGCCAGATACAGGTTCTCCTTGTCGCCGAAATGATAGTTTACCGCCGCGATATTTGCCTGTGCCCGCTCGCAGATGTCACTAATGCGGGCATGGCGAAACCCCTGCTCCGCAAACACCTCCGCGGCGGCAACCAGCAGGCGGTTGCGCGTGTCCGATCCCGGCTGATAGGAGGGCATCTGGTTCTCCTTTTAAAATGGCGATTTCAAATCAAGTATAGCACGATGTGGCAGGGTTTTGGCAAGTTTGTTGGCCCCGTAAGCGGGATTTTGGCTGGGTATAGACAGCATGGACGGCATGGACTTGACCCGGTGGCGTTTTCAGCGATGGGCGTCTTTAGTCCGTTCCCTGGTCAAGGGGGATTGCGCACTCACGCATGAGTTGGACGGCATGGCCGATCAACTCTTCGGCGATGCGGACGTGGTGGGTGTCGAAGGGGAGGATGGGGGGGCGGACGCGGTCGGTGGCGTGGAGGCCCTGGCGGTGGAGCAGGCGTTTGAAGAAGTTGTAAGTTGCCAGTCAAACAGGTACGTTTTGCCAATCAAACAGGTACTATATTGAGTGGTTAAACGTGCGTAAAGACTCGGTTTTAGGGGATGTAAACGGGATTCAAAGATGAGCAAACTGCTAGATATGACAATCTGGCAGCTTGTGGGTTTTGCTCACCGAACGGCGCGGCCGTACAACTCGGATTCTCAGTACTTGGCGACGCGGGCTCCCGTGAAGTAATGTGAAGCGCCAACTATGTCCTGCGCCGCGAAACTGAATATTCCAGCATCATGGCACAGATAGGTTTCGCCGCGACTGAAGTAGCGCGTTCCATAGTTCCGGCCGCAGACGTTCCCCATCTTTTCCGCCTCTACGGCAGGTGCAAGTGCAAGGGTCTTGAGCAGGTCCGGACCCTCGCTTATGATGTCCTTGAAAGGCTTTGTGAGGAAATAGCCATCCCCCTGGTTTCCGATCTCCTCCAGCCGCTGGGTGATGGTGTCAGACCACACAAAATCGCGGCCCGTAACTGAACCGCCCTGGTCCGCGTTAGACTCGCCTGGCCCCATATCCATCTTCACCGATCCGGTTGTTCCGGGCGCGACCAGGGTGCCATTTGTATACCGGATCGCTTTCCAGTCGGGCGCCGTATTGAAAGCCCCCGCACAGGCCGCCACGTCGTTGTTTTGAAACACCTGCAGTTCGCCCTCAACCAAACGAATGCCGGCAACCCATTCCCGCAGATTTCCCACCAGGTCAGAAATGCCACCGGCCTGGTTGTTGTGTCTCCAGGAAGCCGGACCAGAGCCGGTCAACGTTGCCCCAATTCCGGTTTGCGCGCCGGGCGCGCCGCCGTCGAAACGGACACCGGTTTCAAACGGGGCAAGATGGTTCTGACCCCAGTTGCTGTTGCCGGACGGAAGCCATTCGTTCTTCAAACACCACAGGGCGATGGCCGCCCATTCCGCGTTGGTAATCAGATGAAATCCGCCGCCGCAGTTTCGGGCATACTGCGCGGCGTTTTCCAGGGTAATGCTTCTCTGCGGGGCAAGCTGGGGAAGCGACAGCAATTCGAGGTTCTTCACCACCCCCAGGAACATCCCGACAAATATCCTGGACACCTCCTGGCCGTTGATGATGAATGCCGGGTGGGTTCCCTGGCCGAGGGACGCGTCGATGTCTTCCAGGTTGAACTTTGGAAGCACGAAGAAATAGGACGGCATGCCGCCCTGCGTGTACAACACGGTGCATTGGCCGCCGGTGGCTCCCTCAACGGATGCCCTGAGTTCGTCTCGCACAAACACGGTAGTCATGATCTCATTTCCTTTCAGGCTGAGGGCCAGAGAACAACGGTGATGGCAGCCGGATCAAGCGGCGCGAGAACCGGCCCGTTCTCCCCCTCAGAAAAACGCTGCCCGGGGATCTCAATAATGGCGAGAAACGGCCCGGTTCCCCCGATGACCGCATTCCCCGTGTCATCGGACCGGACATCCACCCTCCTCGTGTTCGCGGCATAATATGGTGCGCAGTCAACAGTGAGGCCGCGAACGGTGATGAGTGCCCCCGAAACCGAAAAATCGGCAACCGGCTGTGTTTGATTAAGCAGGCGAACTCTGGCCATGTGACCTCCTAAGTGTCAAGTCTCAATACTTGCCAAAAAGCGACAACGTCGTCATCCGTGGTGTGCAGTTCGAAGGTGAATCCATTGGGCCCAACAAACGCGCTCGTCACGGCATCTGCGAACAGTCTCTGCCCGCAGATGTTTATGGCGTACAGCGAAAGGTGATAGTCGTGGTATGGGAGCACGGAGATTGGAACATATACCAGGCACGGTTCATCCAGAAGAACAGGGAAATTCGGCTCCAGCCGTCGAAGGTCCGTAATGGTTACCCCCGAAATGTCCGGGTCTGTGGCGTCTGTGTTTCCCGATGGAATCACCAGTTCGTAAATGAGAATTCCGTTTCCGGGGATCTCCTCCCCTTCGGCGGTCACTGCCAGGGAGTAATTGTAATAACCGACGGGGTGCAGATATGCATACGCGGTGATTGAACCCTGTCCCGGATTTGAAGGGACGGATGCCGCGTTCAGGCCCCCAAGCACAGGCCATTCCATGCCCCCTGCAAAGCATCGCCCGGCCGATAGGTTCAGATTTCTGGTCGCGCCGGTTGACCGGGTCACAACGCACCCACTGATTACCCCGCGATTGGTGAGCAAGATGTTGCCGCGCTGTGTCCACACGTTGCGCATGAGATGGATGCTGGCATTGGCCTGTCCAGCCTGGTCAATGGCAAACTTGACCGCGCCCACTGTCGCGTTCTGCATCTCCGGGCCGACGGCCTCGGCCATGGCTTGAAGGGCGTCCAGGCGTTCGCCCAGGCTGTCCTGCTCCCCCTTGGCGACATCGACCTGATCGGCGCGCACTTTTAGCCAGGCGGTCCGGTTCGCGAGCTGTTTGGCCTGGACGTTGGAAATGCCGTCTTCACCGCCGATGACGGGGTCGGTCG
This sequence comes from Candidatus Hydrogenedentota bacterium, assembly GCA_903922535.1. The sequence goes on along the minus strand of CAIXUF010000110.1, from coordinate 3,435 downwards.
TCTCAATGCGATAGATGCCATCGGGATAGGTGGGTGTCTCTGTAACGTTTGCCATGTCAGTCCCTTTAGAAGAGGATCGTCCATGTTCCGGAAAGCGCAATGTCACTGGCCTTGTTGATGGCTGCGCGCTGCTTTCGGGAGAACAATGTGCCATCCGCGCAACGCAGGCCGAATTCCGTCAGTGCCAGTCCGTTCGCGTCCGCCGTCGTCAAGTTCCAGTTAAACTGTGCCGTACCCGCGTTCGGGTAACTGACTGATGATATGGGTTTCCACACCGCCCTTTGCAGAGTGACGTTGTCAGGGCTGGCGGGAGAGAGCCCAATGCCCGCGCCGAAGTGTGTGATGTGCCGGTTGGCGCCATCACCGCCAATGAGGTGCGCGAGCTGGATCTTGGCTCCGTTCACGATAAGATTGTCATCGGTGAACACGTCAACGAGCACGCCTTTGCGGCGGACCTCGATAACCAGAATGCCGCGCATTATAGCAGCAGTTTCCAAGAAGTTCATCATGCGGCCTCCAATAGTGTTGTTGTTTCTCCGCCGGGCAAGATGCGTGTCACATGAATGGTCATGGGGGCATCGATGCAGGCCGGAAGCGACGCGCCGTAATCAAGCGTTCCATCCATCCTGCGCGTTCCGTTGTGCAGATGAAAGCGGCCAACCCTGTCCGAAAGCGTTGACACGATGTCAGCATGCAGCACCGAATCTTCAGCACCATAGAGCCGCGAATTTTGTTTAGACCGCCAGCCCGAGTACGACGCCGATCCGGACGCATGCACCGCTCCGTCATAGACAGACTCAAGAGCGCCGTCATGCTGCCAGACACCGTCATAACGCGGCCGCGCAGGCGTGTCCGTGAATACGCCTTCAACGGTAATGGATGCTGCATCGGTCGGTGTGACCGTGTCCTCAACATCCGCGCGATAGGTTATGTCCGTCAAATGGCATCGCGCGGGAGCAATGCCGGCGAGAACCTCACGGATAAGATTGCCCGTGCCCGCATCCAATCCGGCGTTCTCTCCGAGGTCCGCCTCAATCGAATATTCTGCCCAGGCAGCGCCGCTGTACTTCCTGCTTCCGTCCGCGGCCACCGTTCCATCATAGCGCCGCTGAATGCCGCCTTCTGTGAGCCGTGTGTCGTCGCCCATGCCAATGAGTTCAAGCACGCGCTTGACCGCCCACGGAGTGCCCTTCCGCCGATGCAGCATCACAGCACCCGCGGCCAAAAGGCGGCGCGCGTCGTCGTTCGCCGCATAGGACCAGGCGGGTTCATTCGACAGCGAGAACCATTCCGCAAAATGCTGCAGGAGAACAGGGTCCACGTTCTCAATGTGCGCCAGTGTGCGCACCAGGTCCGCGTTGAACTCGGGCCAGTCATTGGCCAGCTTTGCCAGTTCCCGAAAACTCACGTCCACCGCCAGCGGCGGCGGCAGCAGCTTGTCATAATCAGCCATCGGCCAGGTCTCCCATGGTGACAGTGACAGTGCTGCAATGCGCCCATTCATAAACGTCGAGCACCCGGTCGATGGAAGGTTCGGTCAGCGTGACCTTGTACACGCCCGCCACCGATAGCGCGGCGATGATCTGGCTGCGCACCAGATCCCGGCCAAGCGTGGCGGAGGTCTTGTCCGCCCAGGCCTGCGCCGCGGCCTGCGCCTCCTGCAGCGCCAGCGCAGCGTTGTATCCCGCGTACGTGTCGATGACGGCCGTGATGGCATAGGCGACTTGAACCGGGGCGGCGACGTGCACGATGTCGCACAGCGGCCTCACGGTCTCGGGGGAACATACGTCGGCCACCGCGTCAAGGATGCCCTGTGATGGAATCCCGGTCGACGTCAATGGGTAAATGCGCACCACGCCCGGGTCCGGACTGACCACGGCAACGTCCGTGATGGAAGTGTCCTCCGTCATTGCCCAATAGCGGTAAGCGCCGCGGCTCCCGGCCACGGAAAAAGACTCCGGCGCCAGCCGAACCCGTTCCCGCAGTCGTTCGTCCTCTTCCCCGGAAAGGCGTGTGACGCCAAAGAGTGCCGCAAGATGGTCCAGTGCATCGCCCTCGGCATAGGCCAGAAGGTTCTGCTCGCCGGCGTACTGGATGGCTGCCCGAAGGTTGGCATCGGCATAGGCATAGTCGTCAATGAGCAGCCGCTCCGGCTGCGCAGGATACAGCGTCTTTCCCGTTGCTGCCTCATACCGCGCAACCAGCTCCGCAATGCGGGCCTGCGGGTCATTGGCCACAAACACGGGCCTGGTCAGTTTGCTCAGATCAACCGACACGAAGCACCTCCGTCTTCACGCCGTCCACCGGATGCCAGTAGACAACGACTGTGGCATGTTCATTTTCCGTTTCCACCGCAATGCGCTCCACAACGGCCCGCGGTTCCCAGGTGGCAATGGCATCCCATGCCTCACGAATGATGGCAGGCACCGTCGCCGGCAGCGGTCGGTCCAAATACTTATAGGCATCGCAACCGAACAGCGGCCGCAACGGGTCACTGCCCTTCGGCGTCTCCAGAATGATCCGGATGCACTGCGCGATGTCGTCAATGCCCGCGACCAGCTCGCAGGGCGCGTTGACCGGCACGCCGAGTTTCGGGGACCAATGTATGGGTTGAAGGGCCATCGCTTAACCTATGGGCTTTCCGTTCGCGAAAACGCCCGAACCGTTCAGATTGATGGGACCGTTGGCATTCACCGTCACGGCGCCTCCGGCATTCACTGTCACCGGCCCGCCCGCCCGGAGGTTGGACGCGCCTGCGCAGACAAAATTCAGCACGGGCACCATCATGGAAAACGCACGGAGCACGTTCACCATCAAGTCGCCCATAGAAAGCACGTCCAGCACCTTCGTGAGCTGGTTGTATTCAATCCTGGTCTCGTCGTCGAACTTCCAGCCACCCACCAGCGCGTTCATGTTCAGGCCGCCCGCGCTGTCAATTCCAATCTTCGGCGCCGCCAGTCCGATTTCCTCCGCCGCCGACACAAGCACCTTGCCGACGCACTGCACCGTCAGCGTCTTCTCCTTCCGGTCATAGCGCACAATCGTTCCGTCGCTGAAGTGCACCGCCAGGATGTCACCCGATTCCTCCGGCGGCTTCTCCGACCCGCCATAGATGGACCCGGCAATGCACCCAGCCTCCAGGTTGTCATCCATAAGGCATGCCACCTGTTCGCCAACATCCGGCATCCGGTAACTTCGGTTCTCCTGGGCAAACGAAGTCACCACCGGCAGCCAGGGCGAAATGAGCCCCTCCTTGTCGGGGAATTGAACTCGCGCCTTCATGGCCTTCGCATCCAGCGCGTTTATGATGCCAACGAGATACATCAGGGAAGTTTTGAAACCTCCAAATTGGTTGTGTATCCGCTCGAACGATCCACCTCATGGGTCGCCCGATCAATGCGGTATCTGCCGTCAAGTTTGCCAAGCCCCGACAGG
>CAIXUF010000109.1 GCA_903922535.1 Candidatus Hydrogenedentota bacterium | reverse complement strand
TGGTCTGGAAACCACGCCACAACTGGGTGGAAAGTGGTGGCGGATGTACAGGAATGCCCCGGCTAGAATCTGGTCGGCGGACGTCCCGTGCGGTGCGCCTCCAAACCCTTCAGCCGCTGTTCGAAAAAGCGCTTGCACCACAAGCTTACCGTCTGGCGTGACGTTCCCAGGGCCTGCGCGATGGCTTGGTTTTGCATGCCCTGGGCTGCCATCAGAATCATCCTGGCGAGCACGACTTCGGAACACGGCTGGTTCGTCCCGGTCTTCTTGCACGGCAGCGTCTTCCCGGTCTCCCGGCGCCGGAGTTCCCGCTCCTCGCCTTCGGTCAGCACGAAACTGAACGGGGTACACCGCAGCAAGTATTTGGCCCGCGGACGTCCCGTGAAGTGCGTCTCCAAGCCCTTCAGCCGCTGTTCGAAAAAGCGCTTGCGCCACTTGCTTACTGTCGGCTCTGACGTTCCCAGGGCCCGCGCGGTGGCTCGGATTTCCATGCCCTGGGCGGCCATCAGAATCATCCTGGCGCGCAGCGCCGCAGAACACGGCAGTGTCTTCCCGGTCTCCCGGCGCCGGAGCTCCCGCTCCTCGCGTTTGGTCAGCACAATGATGAATGGGGTTCGTCCTGGCATCCTAGTGTCTCTTTTTGCGCCTGATCATGCCCGTTATCGGCCAGAAAGTCAACAGCGGGGAAAGGGGGGAAAACTGGGAGGTCGCTTTTGGATGGGCCGGTACTTTAGAGTGTCATACATCGCTTGCTTCCATTGGAGAATTGCCCATGCATCAGGAAACAGACATTTCCACAGGAGGGGGGAGGGTGCTCCGGGTCGTGCTGTGGCCGGGACTGGCCGCACTGATGGTGCTGGTTCTGACGGTGCTTGAGCTGCGACATCAGGGGCGGAGCTGGTGGTGTTCGTGCGGACAGTGGTGGCCGTGGGCGGGGAACGTGGTGTCGCTGCACAACTCGCAGCATTTCGCCGACCCGTACAGCTTCACGCACGTGCTGCACGGGGTGGTGCTGTGCGGGGTACTGGCGTTGGCGGGGGCGCGGCTGTCCTGGGGGTGGCGCTTCTTCCTGGCCGTCTTGCTGGAGGCGGGCTGGGAACTGTTGGAGAACACGGAGTTTGTCATACACCGCTATCGTGAGGCCACGCTGGCGCTGGGCTACATGGGGGACTCGGTCATCAATTCGATGGGGGACGTGGTGTTCTGCGGCCTGGGCTTCCTGATCGCGCGGCAACTCGGGTTGTGGCGTTCGGTCGTGTTTGTCGCGGTGACGGAGCTGGTGTTGCTGTTTTGGATTCATGACAACCTGACGTTGAACGTCATCATGCTCGTCTGGCCCGTCGATGCGATCAAGGCTTGGCAGATGGCCCACTAGTGCGGTCGTCCCGCGCGTGGCCCGCCTGGCCGGTGCGGCATGTCCCGGAGTGGAACCGGCGGGAACGTTGATTGGGACGGGGTATCTGAATACACTTCCGGCTCCCCGCCTGCTCTCCATGGCGCGGCGGGACGTTGAAAGGAGTGCTTTATGGGTGCGGATGCGATGGGCAGTCTCCCGGCGGAGAACCCCTCCGGTGATCGCGTGATCTCCGTGGATGTGCTGCGGGGCTTCGACATGTTCTGGATTGTCGGCGGCACGGCCCTCTTCTGGGCGCTGGAGGACTTTGGCTCCAATCCCGTTGTCGCCTTTTTCATAAACCAGATTGAACACCGCGATTGGGAGGGCTTTGTCTTCGAGGACTTCATCTTCCCGCTCTTCGTGTTCCTCGTGGGCATGTCGGTGGTGTTCTCTGTGGGCAGAATCGTCGCGCGCGAGGGCACCCTGGGCGCCTACCGGCGCATCTTCCGGCGCTTCGCGGTCATGTTCGCGCTGGGCGTCTTTTACAACGGCGGGTTCACGCACGGGCTGGACGGCGTGCGGCTGATGGGGGTGTTGCAGCGGCTGGCGCTGTGCTACCTGGCGACAGCGCTGCTGTTTTGCCACCTGAAACCGAAACAGTTGATGTGGGTTTGCATCGGGGTGCTGGTCGGCTACGGGGCGTGGCTGTCCTTGGTGCCCGTGCCCGGCGTGGGCACCGTGTCGTTCGCGAAAGGAATGACCTGGCCCAATTACATTGACCGGCGCTTCCTGCCTTTCAGCAAGAGTGAGGAGGGCTGGGATGCCGAGGGGCTGATGAGCACGCTGCCGGCCGTCGGCACCTGCCTGCTGGGCGCCTTTGCGGGGCTGTTCCTGAAGAACCCGAACGTGCCGGCCAACCGGAAGGGCCTCTACTTGATTGGCGTGGGCATTGCGGGCATTTGCGCCGGGTACCTGTGGGGCTTTCAGCTTCCCATCATCAAGAAGATCTGGACCTCGTCCTATGTGATCCTTGCGGGCGGCTACAGTTGCCTTATCCTGGGTGTCTTCTACCAACTCATCGACGTCTGGAAGATCCGGTTCTGGACCGCGCCGTTCCTGTGGATTGGCAGCAACGCGCTGGCCATCTACATGGTGTGCAACATGGTGAAGTTCGAGGGGCTTGCCGCGCGGCTGATTGGCGGGGAAGACTACGCGCCGGCGGGCGTCTGCGGCGCGATGAGCGAGACCGTCATCCGTCTCGGATTCGTGGTGCTGCTGGCGGGATTTCTCTACCGCAAGAAAGTCTTCATCCGCATCTGACCTCTGTCACGCCGCGGTTGTTCAGGCGCAGACAATCCTGTCCCGGTGATCGACGACGTGCTTTGTCATGTTGCGGGTGTCGACGACGAGACGGGCATTGTCCACGATGAATGCGGCGTCGTAGGCCGAGTGCGCCGTGGCGATGAGGATGCAGTCATTCGCGGCAAGCTCCCCGGCGGACAGGTCCACGCTCTCCAGTCTCATTCCCTCATGTTCGAACTGGGGCACGTGCGGGTCGTTGTAGCGCACCTCGGCCCCCTTTTCCCGGAGCAGCCGGATGAGATCGAGCGCGGGGGATTCGCGCATGTCCTCCACGTCGGCCTTGTAGGCCACGCCCAGCAGCAGCACGCGCGCGCCGCGCAGTGCCCTGCCGCGGTCGTTGAGCGCGTCCATCACCCTGGACACGACATACTGGGGCATGCGCGTGTTGATTTCGCCGGAGAGTTCGATGAAGCGCGTGGAGAAGCCGTATTCGCGCGCCTTCCACGTGAGATAGAAGGGATCGACGGGGATGCAGTGGCCGCCCAGGCCGGGGCCGGGATAGAACGGCATGAATCCGAAAGGCTTGGTGGCGGCGGCGTCGATGATTTCCCACACATCGAGCCCCATGCGGTTGCAGAGCATCTTAAGCTCGTTGACCAGGGCGATGTTGACGCTGCGAAAGATATTCTCCAGCAGTTTGGAAAGCTCGGCGGCGCCGGGCCTGCTCACGGGAACGACACGCGCGCAGACGCGCGCATAGAGGGCCGAGGCGACCTCCGTGCAGCCGTCCGTTACGCCGCCCACCACTTTTGGTATGGAGCCGACAGAGAATTCCTTGTTGCCGGGATCTTCGCGTTCGGGAGAGAACGCCAGAAAGAAGTCCTTGCCGATTTTCAAGCCACCTGCCGCCAGAATCGGCAGCACAAGCTCCTCCGTGGTGCCCGGCCAAGTGGTGCTTTCAAGCACCACGAGCTGGCCGCGGTGGAGGGTTTGGGCAATATGTCCGGCGGCATCGCGCACACAGGACAAGTCGGGCTCCCGGTGCTCCGTCAGCGGGGTGGGCACGCAGATAATAACGGCGTCCGCGTCGGCGGCCCTGCCAAAATCCGTGGTGGAGGCAAAACGGCCCGTTTGGACCGCGTCTGCAAGCCAGTCCGTGCAAACGTGCTTCATATACCCTTGGCCGTTTGCCAAGAGCGCCACACGCCGGGCATCCGAGTCCAAGCCGATGACGGTGTGGCCGGCGGCGACAAAGTGCCTGGCCAGCGGCAACCCCACATAACCCAGCCCGACGACCGCCACCACGGCCGTGCCGTCACCGATTCTCGCAAGTAATTGCTCTCTCATTACCCGCCTTTCCTGGAGTGTCCAATGAACCCGCAAGCATCAAGCACTACAATAACATTCGAGCGGGCGAGAACCCAATTCTGGGACGGACTCATGCATCAACGGCACCCACTGTTGCAGGGTTGGCCGGGCGTGCGGGGTGGTTCTGTCTGGTCGGTAACGCCATAAACTGCATCCCTTTACGCCGGAGCACGCGGTCCACCGCAATTATTGTGAAATTCCCGCCTACCCGATCAAAAGGCCGGGCGTCCGGGGTATGTCACAGGACCTTCTATCCGTATTAACACTTAGGCACAGCTTCTTCTTATCAGGAATTAACACTTATTTTCCCGGCTATGGTATCATCGCAACATTCCCTGGCCGATTTATTCCCGCGGTTGGAGTTTTCGGAATGCAATGGATTCCAGGGAATGGGTTTTCACCCTGAGACATGAGGAGAAGGTCATATGGCAATCGCAGAAAAAGAGACTTGTCCAGGCTGTGACACGGCCACTGAGGAGGAACTCTTGGAACGGCTGAAGGCCTTCCTTGAGGACTACAAGAACACGCCGGGGGCGTTGATTCCCGTCCTGCAGATCACCCAAAACCTGTTCGGGTATCTGCCGGAATCCGCGCTCAAATTAATCGCCGAACGGCTTGACAAACCCTTCAGCGAAGTGGCCGGCGTGGTCGGCTTCTACTCCTTCTTTTCGACGGAGCCGCGCGGCAAGCATCTTGTCCGCGTCTGTCTCGGCACAGCCTGCTACGTGCGCGGCGGCAAGGACGTGCTCGACTCGCTAAAGGGTTCGTTGAAAGTGGATGTCGGCCATACCACCGAAGACCGCAACTTCACGCTGGATGTGGGCCGCTGTTTCGGCGCGTGCGGCCTGGCGCCCGTAATCATGATTGACGACAACGTCCATCAGGGGGTTAAACCCACCCAGGTGGCTTCAATTCTGGAGCAGTACCGGGAAGGAGGAGCCAAATGAAGAAGTTGGCAGACATTGCGGCCCTGACGGCCGCACGTGATTCACTTTCGGCAGAGCGGGAAAACTTCAAGGGCCGAACGGTCTACCTCTGCGCAGGCGGCGGCTGCATCGCCTCCGGCGCACTGAAGGTGGAAAAGACGCTCAAGGCCGCCATTGAGGCCGCGGAGCTTGCGGACACGGCGGTGCGCACTGTGTACACGGGCTGCATGGGGCCCTGCGCCGCGGGGCCGCTGGTTCAGATCGATGGCACCCTGTACGAGCATGTATGCCCGGAGGACGCCGTCGAGATCGTCAAAGAGCATTTGGTCAATGGGAAGGTCGTGGCGCGGCTCGTCCGCGAAGGCGCGGATGGCAAGCCTATTCTGAGCATGAAGGACATTCCCTTCTTCGCGAAGCAAACCAAGCTTGCCCTGCACAATTGCGGCCGCATCGACCCGGTTTCCATTGAGGACTACATTGCCGTTGACGGTTACCAGGCCATGGCGAAGGTCATTTCCTCCATGACGCCGGAGGATGTGGTGGACCAAATGAAACGGTCCGGATTGCGCGGCCGCGGCGGTGCG
>CAIXUF010000108.1 GCA_903922535.1 Candidatus Hydrogenedentota bacterium | reverse complement strand
TCATGTCTTTCATGTCGTCATAGCCAAACTCGACCGAGAACTCCGGGTAACCCTTCTTCTTCGCGAGAAGGACTTCCGTCTCCCAACGGTCCACCATGTGCTGAAGCGACGCAACCCCGGGATTGGCCGCTCGAACCGATTTCAACACTTCCTCTTCCGACGGAAGCGCTGGCGGAAAATCGGCCCCGTGCGGCCAGGGCAGCTCCTCGCCCGCATCCCGCCCCAGCGCCGCCGTTAATCGCCCTGACAGGGAGCCCCGCGACTGCGCAAGCCCCTTGCGCAGGTCGTCAAGCTTGTCCTTCTCTATCTCAATGCGGAACAAGTCGGACTGGCTGGCCAGCCCCAGTCCATAGCGCGACTTGATCAGTTCCTCAACGTTCGCCACAACCTTGGTCTGTTCCTCACTAATCCTGATGTTCTCCCCAAGCGCCCAATACTCAAAATACGCCCGCTTCACCCCGGCAAACACTTCATTCCGGGCCGCATAGAAACGCGACAGCGCCGCATCGGCCTCGGCAAGCGCCTTGTCACCCCGCGCGCGCAGCGTTCCGAACCACGGGAACTTCTGCTCCAGCCGCACACCATACTTGCGCTGGTCCGATTCAAGGTACTGCGTGTACGTAAACATCGGGTCGTCGAGCGATGCCACCTGCGGCACCCGTTCCAGCAGCGCCTGCCATTCGGCATACTTCGCCTTCAACTCGGGATTCCTGTCCCCCGCCTCCGTCAGGTACTGCCGCAGTTCATCATTGCCCGCATGAAAAGAGGGCGCCTCCACCGCGGGCGCGGCAAGCGCAACGTACATCAGAATGGTCACCAGCACGTCCAAGTCCTCCAGTCAGTCCAAGCAACTCCGGCAGCCTTCACCATGCCCCCCCGCAAAAATCAATCCCGCTCACCAGTCCATATCGTCCATATCGTCCGTATGAGTCCGTGTGAGTCCGTGTGAGTCCGTGTCCATCCTGTTCTTCCTTTCCACCATCACATGCCCGGCATCTTCGCCATCCCAGCCTGTCCAGCCGCCGGCGCCGTCGGCGCGCTCTTCTCCGCAGCCTTCGGCGTCGACGGGTTCAGCCGCGCCTCGGCATCCACCAGGAAGGAACCCTGCGACACGATCCGCTGGCCCACGGCCAGTCCGTCGATGACAGGATAATACGCGCCCACCCGGTTGTCCAAAGCGACCGCGCGGGAATCATACACGCCGGGCTCCGTCTCCACGTAGACAATCTTCCAAATGCCCGTGTCGATGACTGCTGACTCGGGCACACTCAGCACCCGTTCTGCCTTCCAATGCTTCATGACCATGCCGCAGTTGCAGGTTCGGCAGATACCCGGTTTGTCGCTCAATTCATCCGGATGCATCGGACAGGCATAGCCCTCCGTCCACCGGTCCGTCGTCCCCGCTTCCGGGCCGACCAGCACCCCGGAGGCCTCCTTCTTCCTTTCCTCAAGATGCATTCCGCACAGCGGGCAGTCGCCGGCCTTGTCAGACACCACCTCCGGGTGCATCTCGCAGATGAAGTAACTGGCCCCCGAATCAAGCGAAGCAAGAAACTTGTTGGCATCTTCCAACGTCGAAGTCGGCATCTTAGAGTCCCCCTTTGAAGGGGGATTTAGGG
>CAIXUF010000107.1 GCA_903922535.1 Candidatus Hydrogenedentota bacterium | reverse complement strand
GGCGTCCCGCCGGCTCGGGGGCACGATCCAGTTCCGGAGTCGGCGGGACGCCGGCGCTCCCAGGAGGCGTTCGCGCTTTTTGCTTACTTCGCTTTCGTCTCTTCCATGAGTTTTTTGATATCCCCGACGGCTTGGTCCACCACCTTCTCGCCCGTGCCCAAGGGCAGCCATGACATCGTCGCGTCGGCGCCGTAGCCGCCTTCGGCGACCGCTTCGCGTGTGGGCACATAGAGGCTGTGGCCGTTGCAGTAGCCAAACACCAGCGTCACCGGTGCGGCCGACTGCGCCTTGATCCGGTTGGACAGGTCGGAGAACAGCTCGCCCGCTGCACCGACCAGCGCGATTTCACCGTTCACCAGCAGGGTCGAGCCGCGCAGGGTGATCGTGTTGTCCGGCATTTCCACCAGCATGGCCATCAGTTCGGGATAGAAGAACTGCCTGAACGTGCCCAGCACGACCGGATTCTTCAGGTCCATCCGTGTCGGTCCAGAAAAGGACCACGGGTTGCCCGCCACGCCCGGATGTTCCGGAACTTTGGTCTGGATGCCGTTTGCCATCTCGATGACCTTCGCGCCCACGGTCTTGCCGAAGCCGTCCACCCCGCGGCTGCCCTCTTTGGTTTCGGGCGACATGTCGCCCGAGGCCCCCTGCATGAACAGGCAGGTGCCGCCCAATTCTTTCTCCACCGTGCCCTGCATGACTCCCGGCCACTCGCTGCTCCAGCGCCGGTCCATGATGCTTTCCATCACCGGGTGAGCCGCCATGTTGGCCATCACCGCAAGCGGCTTGCCGTCCATTCCGTCCACGCGGAGCACGGACAAGGTTTTCTCGCGCACCTTCGGCTCTTTGCGGCTCTGGCGGTTGTGGTTGAAATCGGTGTCCTGCACGGCCCAACCGATCTTCGCCGGGACAACGCCTTTTGCCGCCTCGTTAATCACGTCAATGAACTGCTGCTGCAGCCACTTCGAATAGTTCACCGACGCGTCCCAGGTGCCTTTGCCGTAGCCGGGCTGGTCCAGCAACTCGATGGTGGGCCCGTGGTGCGTGTGTGAGCCCACAATCAGGACATGGTCCACGCCCGACTGCTCCTTTACCGCCGCCGTGATGGCGTCCATCATTGCGTAGGTCGGGCTGCGGCCCATGTCCACGCCCACCAGCGCCACCTTTCCGTTGCCGCAGTCGAGCACCAGCGCCTTGGCGAAAAGCGGCGCTTTTGTTCCCGTCGCGGGATAATCATGCCGCGCCCCGTACCCCCACATCGGGATAGGCTCCGTTGGGGTGACGTCCCGGCGTGCCGTGCCCGCCTTGAACTCCTGCGCCCAGCCGCCCGCGCACAGGAACAGCAGAATCATCGACGCGATAAAGAATTTCTTCATGACCGGCAGTCTCCTTGCGGCGCACCATACGCCTTTGCGTCAGACCCCATCGACGGGAGGAGGGTTTCAGATCTCGCGGCGGGCAGGCCAGGCATTGCGCCTTCCTTCTCCGCTCCCATGCTTCCCATCTCCCTGGTGCAGCGCAACAAAAGAATCGCGGCGGAGACGCCAAGTGCGCCTCCGCCGCGTGCGGTTTCAAGAAGCTGTGCGGACTACTTCTCCGGATAGCTCTGAATGTTGATGTTCTTGAAGGACATGTCGGTTGTCGGGTCGTGGCCCTGCAGGTTGATCGTACCCGCATTCCCCACGAAGCCGCTCTTCCCGTCCGCGTCCTTGACCGGCGGGCGCGTGTCATAGAAGTCGCTGACCTGATAGCCGTTCAGCCACGCCGCATAGTGGTTGCCGTTGACCACTTCGGTCATGTTGTACCACTCGCGGTCGCTCGCCACCACCTTGCGCGACGGGCACAATCCGTACACGCCGCCCGTGCCAAAGTCCACCGCCTTGGTGCGGTCGTCGCCTTCCCACTGGCAGCGTACTTGGAACTCGTAGCCCTTCCAGAACACTCCCGGAGGCGTCCGGAAGAACACGCCGCTGTTGAGGTGGTCGCCATTCGAGAAGATGTCGATTTGCAGCATGAAATTCTTGAACGTGCCCGCCGTCTCAATCTGGCCGTTGCCGTTCTTGATATTCAGGGCGCCGTCCAGCACGGAAAACACCGACTTGTGGTCCGGGATCGCGTTCCAGCCGGTGAGGTCCTTGCCGTTGAACAGCGAGGTCATGCCGATGGGGCGCAGCTTCACCTCGGAAACCTCGACCTTCGTCTGGCCCTTGTCGCCGTGGTAGCGCTGGTACTGCAGTTCGATGTGGCCCAGCGGACGCGTCACCGTCACCGGCGCCGCCTTGCCGTCCACGGTGACTTCGACGTTGCCGCCCACCGCTTTCACATGGATTTCCTTAAACTCCGCGTCCTTTCTGAACGGCAGCTTGATGGCACCGCCGCCGTTCTCGGCCGCATAGCCGTCCAGGCCCGCGCGCACGGCAAACCCGCCGCTGCCCGATTCGGTGACGCGCATCTTGGCGGTTAGCTCAAAATCGGCAAATTCCGAAGTCGTTGCAAGGAATCCGCTGTTGCCCTTGTCGCACACAATGACGCCGTCCTTGACTTCCCAGCCGGCATCGCCGAACGCCGTCCATCCATAAAGCGTTTCGCCGTCAAACAGCTTGATCCAGCCGCCTTCGGCCACGCTTTGCGCCTGTCCGGCGCCCGCCGCCAAAAGAAACGCCGCCAGAACCGCGGCAACCAAGATGCTCCGAACTTTTGACATCAGTTGTGTCTCCTGTGCTGGTAGGGGTTTGTCGTTCCGGTGAACTCGCCGCAGGCGTAGGCCGGAACAGGCAACACTGTACGCCATGGGACCCGCCGGTGCAAGCCTTTGGTTTCATCTGTGGTTACAAACGGCGCTGTCTACCGGGCGGGGTGTTTCGTGCGTTCAATGGGGGTGTATCTGGAATTTGGATTCTGCCGTGGGTGATGCTAGAATCCCTGTGTTTGCTGGGCGACCCCAATGGGTTGTTTTCCTTGAAAAAAATGAATAAGGAAGGATGTCGCAACCATGAAACATGACCGAATCTTGATGACTGTGTGCGCTTTGTGCGCCGTGTTTGCTCTGGTTCTGCTGCCTGCTTGCAGCGGGCCTGCTCCGGAACAGGCCAGTCCGGCTCCGGCGGCCAAGGCCCCGGCCGCGGCACCTGCGCCTGCG
>CAIXUF010000106.1 GCA_903922535.1 Candidatus Hydrogenedentota bacterium | reverse complement strand
TAGAATAATCCCGCCTTTCGGGTAGATTCTCATCATGAGGCAACGAAGCCCGCTCAGGTAGATTTATTGTGAGGCAATTCGACATCTTGCGCTCTGTGGTTGGTGCCGATATAATCGCGGCGCAGAGGAAACCCGCCAATGAAAGCACAAGCAAGTACAGAGCAGGAAAACGCCACCGTAACGCCGCTTATGAGCCTCGCCTTCTGGCTGTTCATGGCCTTGGCGGGGTACGCCTTCGTTGCGGGTGTGCTGTGTCACCGCGCGAACCCTTTTGCCTCGGCCGAGGGCAATGCCTATGAACTGCCGAAATTGATGATTGCGGCGTTGGGGGTGTGGCTCCTGGGCGCGCGGCACACGCTTCAGCCGTTTTGTGCACCCTGGCGGCGGGTGCTGCTGTGGAATGGGCTGGGCTGGGTGCTGCCCTTCTTTGCGGCGTTCATCTACCACAACCTCAGCTCGATTCTGAATGTGGACTTCACGCTGACGCCGGAGGGGTTTGCCTCCATGACACCCTATGCGTGGTTCCTGTTCAGTCTTGCCGTGCTGCTGATGACCGGTCTCGCGGTGTGCCACGGTATTCTTGCCCGGCGCGCGGGCATTCTGCTGCCGTGGCTGGCCGTCATTCCGGCGGTGGTGCTGCCGATCGCGTTTTTCACCTGGCTATGGCGCGACACGCACAGTGTGCACATCCACCATTTCTTCCTGTTCGGGATCTTTGTCCCGTGGCTGCGGTTTCGCCATCCTGTGTGCGTGGTGTGCCAGGCGATCTGCGCCAGCATCGCGGTCGAGGGCGTGGCCACCTGGGGCATGGACCCGATGTGGTATCCGCTGCATTGATTCATTGAGGAGTATCCGTCATGTCCAAGCGCGTGCTGATTACTGAGAACTTTCTGCTGGAAAGCGAGCCTGCGCGGGAACTCTATTTCCGCCACGCCAAAGAGCTGCCCATCATCGACTATCACTGCCATCTGCCCTCCGCGCAGGTGGCCAACGACCGGCGCTTCGCGAACATGGCGGAGCTGTGGCTGGCGGGCGACCACTACAAGTGGCGGGCCATGCGCGGCAACGGCGTGTCCGAGCGCTATTGCACGGGCGACGCGGCGGACTGGGAGAAGTTTGAAAAATGGGCCGAGACGGTGCCCTATCTGGTGCGCAACCCGCTCTATCACTGGACCCATCTGGAGCTGGACCGCCCCTTCGGGATATCCGACCGCCTGTTCGGCCCCGACACGGCCAAGGGCGTGTGGGAGGAATGCAACGAAAAACTGGCGCAGCCGGAATTCTCCGCGCGGGGCATCATGAGGCAGATGAAGGTGGCGCTGGTGTGCACCACCGACGACCCCGTGGACGGCCTGGAAGCGCACAGGATTGTCAATGAGGATGCGGGTTTCGGCGTCAAGATGCTGCCGACCTGGCGGCCCGACAGGGCCATGGCCATTGAGGATGCGGCCGTGTTCAACGCCTACGCTGAAAGGCTGGAGGCGGCAGTGGACATGGAATGCCCGACCTGGGCCGCTTTTCTCGACGCGCTCCGCAAGCGCCAGCAGTTTTTCCATGAACGGGGCTGCCGCGTGTCGGACCACGGTCTGGAAATGCCCCATGCGGACGACTACACCGAAAGCGAAGTGGCGACGGTCTATGCCCGCGCGCGCGGCGGCCAGACGCCAGCACCTGAAGAGGCGCTGCGCTTCCGCTCGGCCATGATGCATGAATTCGGCCTGATGAACCATGCCCTGAACTGGGCGCAGCAACTGCATCTCGGCCCGATACGCAACAACAGCGCCCGCATGTTCCGGGCGCTCGGGCCGGACACCGGTTTTGACTCGGCGGGCGACGCGCCGATGGCGAAGGCGCTTTCAAAATACCTGGACCGGCTCGACCGCGACGGCCAACTTGCGCGCACGGTGCTTTACACGATCAACCCGGCGGCGAACATGGTCCTCGCCACCATGCTCGGCAATTTTCAGGACGGTTCCGTTCCCGGCAAGATGCAGTTCGGCAGCGGATGGTGGTTCAACGACCAGATGGTGGGCATGCTGGAACAGATCGAAACGCTGTCGCAGACCGGACTGCTCAGCCGCTTTGTCGGCATGCTCACCGACAGCCGCAGTTTCCTGAGCTATCCGCGCCACGACTATTTCCGCCGCATCCTGTGCAATGTCCTGGGCGGCGATGTCACCCGCGGCCTGCTCCCAAATGATTTGGTCTGGCTG
>CAIXUF010000105.1 GCA_903922535.1 Candidatus Hydrogenedentota bacterium | reverse complement strand
GGCGGATTGGACACCACGGCATCCAGGTTTACAAAGGTCGTGGAACCCGCCGTTACAACATTCCAACATTCTGCAGAATGTTGGAATGTTGTTTTAGGCAATGTAGCTGACAACAGGTCGCAGGCAGTGAAACGGATGCGAGCGGAAACGCCATACCGCACTGCGTTTTCCCGTGCCAGTGCCAGGGCCGCTGTACTGGTGTCGGTGGCTATGTAACGGCCCTCCGGTCGTTCCAACGCCAGCGAAATAACAATACATCCACTGCCGGTACCCACATCCGCGATGACCGGCGTGCCCACCGACTTGTCCGCCGAAGCTCTTTGAGCGAAGGGGGAAGCCTTTGGGGCGAAGGCGGGCGCTTTGTTTTGCCATAGTGGCGCGTCCTCCAGCATCCAAGCCGTTAGTTGCTCCGTTTCCGGCCGTGGTATCAAAGCCCGGCGGTCGCAAATAAACACGCGGCCCATGAACTCCACATCGCCTAGGATGTATTGCAGGGGTTCACCCGTGGCCAGGCGTGCCGCGCCCTCTTCAATCTGCCGAACCTGTGATTCAGGGAGCCATTGGTCTTTTTGCGTCGATAGCTCCAGGCGGGAACAACCTAAAATGCGGCTCGTCAGCCATTCGCATTTCAAGCGAGCTTCGTCCGGCATGGTTGCCTGAACGCGGGCGGTAACGGTGTCGAGCATGGCGCCGAGGGCAGGCATATTGCAACCTACATTTCCAGCAACTGGTCCAATGAAAGGGTGGTTTGGGCGGCGTGGTTGTGGTCGTAAAGCGCCAGCAACAGGGCGCCCAGTTCGCCTTCCATGACCTTTTCCAAGTTGTGCGAGGTGAAATGAATGCGGTGATCGGTCAGGCGGTTTTGCGGAAAATTATAGGTGCGAATGCGCTCGCTGCGGTCCCCGCTGCCAATCTGTGAGCGGCGCGACTCTCCCGCCTGGTCGTCCGCTTCCCGCCGCTTCAGTTCCAATAGGTGTGAGCGCAGGACGCGCATGACCTTTGCCCGGTTCTTGTGCTGGGAGCGCTCCTCCTGGCTGGCCACCACCAGGCCGGTGGGCAGGTGGGTGATGCGCACGGCGGAATCGGTTTTATTGACGTGCTGGCCGCCGGCGCCGGAGGCGCGATACACGTCGACGCGCAGGTCTTCCGGCTTGATCTCGATCTCGTCCACGTCCTCGGCCTCGGGCAGAACGGCCACCGTGGCGGTGGACGTGTGAATGCGTCCGGACCCTTCCGTTACGGGGACACGCTGGACGCGGTGGGTGCCGCCCTCGAACTGCATGGCGCG
This sequence comes from Candidatus Hydrogenedentota bacterium, assembly GCA_903922535.1. The sequence goes on along the minus strand of CAIXUF010000105.1, from coordinate 223 downwards.
GAATACGTTCTCGCCCTGGATTGAAAAGACAATTTCCTTGTACCCGCCGGCCTCGGAGGGACTGGCGTCAATGAGTTCGGTCTTCCAGCCATTATTTTCCGCATAGCGCATATACATGCGTGCCAGGTCCCCGGCAAAGAGCGCGGCTTCGTCGCCGCCCGTGCCGGCGCGAATTTCCATGATCGCGTTGCGCTCGTCATTGGGATTGGGTGGCTGGAGTTCG
>CAIXUF010000104.1 GCA_903922535.1 Candidatus Hydrogenedentota bacterium | reverse complement strand
GTTCGAGCCGGAACGCGTCACGCCGGGCACCTGGCTTTACGACACCCATCCGGAATGGCTGCTGGGCAAGGACGGCGAACAGAAGCTCCTTAACTTGGGCAATCCAGAAGCCCAGAAGTGGCTTACGGACCACACGGACAAGCTCATGACGGATCAGGGCATCGATCTATACCGCCAGGATTTCAACATGGACCCGCTCGATTACTGGCGCAAGAACGACGCGCCCGACCGCCAGGGCATCACGGAGATCCGCCACATCACGGGCTATCTCGCCTTCTGGGACGAACTGCTGCGTCGCCGTCCGGGACTGCGCATCGACACCTGCGCCAGCGGCGGACGCCGCAACGACCTCGAAACCATCCGCCGCTCCGTGCCGCTCTGGCGCAGCGACTACATCATGGAGCCCATCGGCACGCAGGGCTGCACCTACGGCATCTCCTCCTGGATTCCCTTCCACGGCACGGGCGTGAAGGAGCCGGACGCGTATCTCTTCCGCAGTATGATGACGCCCTACCCGAACTGCCTGTGGGACGCGCGCCGGACCGATCTTAACTACGACGAACTCCGCAGGCTGGTGTCGCAGTGGAAACAGGTCGCGCCCAACTACTCGGGCGACTACTATCCGCTGACGCCGTACAGCCTCGACAACGGGGCCTGGATTGCCTGGCAGTTTGACCGACCCGATGTCGGAGAGGGCATGGTGCAGGTGTTCCGTCGCGCAGCCAGCGTTTATCGGGGCGTTGACCTTGCCCTGCGCGGTCTGGACCGCGACGCCCGCTACACGGTCACCGATCTCGATGCGCCCGACGCGCCGTGCCAAATGACCGGTGCCGATCTGTTGGACAAGGGACTGCCCGTGGACATCACCAAGCGTCCCGGATCGAAGATCTTCACGTATAAACGCACTGGGCAGTGAAAGTGGTTCGTGAGTGTCTTGGAACTTGTGAGAAAGCCTGAGAGGTGTCAAGATGCTTTGTGAACACATGCGGTGTAATCCTGTGAAGGCCGTCGTGCTGGTGCTGTGTTGTCTGGTTGGCGCATCCGCTTTCGGACAGACCCGGCCAATATCCGATTTGGACGGTCCCTGGGCCTTTCGCATGGATCCGGGAAAGGTCGGCGAGACGGAGCAGTGGTTTGCTGCGTCCGTCCCCTTTGCGGACACGATCCAGGTGCCGGGTGCCTGGGAAGCCCAGGGATTCGGCGCGGAAACGGAGAAGTTGCGCCATCATTTCATCGGCAAGGGCTGGTACAGGCGGCAGGTCGATGTGCCGGCCGACTGGGCGGGGCGGCGCGTGTTCCTCTGCCTCGGCGGCGTGCACCGCTATGCGTCCGTTTGGGTGAACGGCAAGTTCCTGGGCGAACATGTCGGCCCCCTCTCCCCCTTTGAATACGACATCACCGACTGCGCCGCTCCGGGCACTTCCGCGCTGATCGCCGTCCGCATCGATTCCGAGCAGCGTTGGGATATCGACACGCTGATCGGGGCGTGGGACATCATCGATTACATGGACACCTATTGGGGTGGGATCTGGGGGCATGTCAAGCTGGAGGCGCGCAACGCCGCCTGGTTGGAGGCCCCCTTTGTGGAACCCGCGATTGCGCCGACGCGCTGCTGTGTGTCGGCAGCCGTCAAGGGAACGGCGCCCGGCGGCGCTGTCCTGCGCCTCGACATACTCGACAAGAACAAGCATGTCGTCGCCCATGCCGACGCCGCGCCGGATGCGCCCCTGGGCGCGATCCAAATCGAGGCCCCCACTGCGCAACTCTGGACGCCCGACACGCCGAACCTGTACACGGCGCGCCTGTCGCTGGCCAAGGGCGATCAAGTTATTGACGCCGTCGAGACCCGTTTCGGATTCCGGCAGATCACCATTGACGGCACGCATATTCTCCTCAACGGGCAGCCCTTCTTCCTGCGCGGGTACGGCGACGATGCCATCTACCCGGAGACGATGGCCGCGCCTTCCGACAAGACGTTCTACCGCAAGAAGATCGGCATGGCGAAGGAGTATGGCTTCAACCACGTCCGCCACCACAGCCATTTCCTGCCACCGGAATATTATGACGTGTGTGACGAGTTGGGCATGCTTGTATCGCCCGAATTGCCGATCGGCTATCAGACCTTCTACAACAAGGCGAAAGGCCCCGCCCTCGAACTGTACAAGACCGAATGGGCCGCAGCGATTCGCCGTTTCCGCAACCATCCCTCCATCTTCGACTGGAGCATGGGCAACGAAATGTACGACGCCATACCCATCTCTCCCGACCTCTACCGCATCGCCAAGGAACTCGATCCCACGCGGCCCGTGGTCGATTCGGACGGACTGCCCCAGGCCGGATTCACCGAAGGCACGCGTGACCGCGACACGTTGGACCTCTACTTCACCCAGTTCGATGTTTTCAACAACCCACTCGACAATCCACAACTCTACCGCTGTCCCGCGCCGAAAAAGCCGGTCATCTCGCACGAGACCGGCAACTACGTCACCTTTCCGCTGCTGGACCAGATTGATCTGTTCAAGGACAACTTCAAGCCGTTCTGGCTGACTGCCGCGCGCGACAAGGTCCAGCGCATGGGCCTGCTCGACGAAACGCCGCGCTGGGCGGAGAATACGGGAAAGCTCTACACACTCCTGCGCAAGACGGATATTGAGGCCATCCGGAAGAGCCCCAATCTGTCTGGGTATCACTGGTGGCTCTTCCAGGATTATTGGACCACCTCAAATGGGATCGTTGACACCTACTTTCGCCCCAAGCCCGGCATTGACCGGGATGTGATACGCCAGTTCAACAACGATGTGGTCCTGCTTGAGGACGGCATCGGCCTCAGCTATCGTGGCGGCGAACATCTACAGGCCGCGCTGCTGGTCTCCAATTTCGGTACCTCGAATCTTTCCGATGCGAGGCTTTCATACACGGTTACAACCGATGGAAAAGACATTGCGACGGAGTCCGTACCCGCGCCTGCGGCCCCGCAGGGCGAACTCGCCGAACTGGCCAAAATGGATGTGATCCTGCCGAATGTGGACGCCCCCGCGCGAATTGCAGTCAAGGTTCGGCTCGTGTCGGGCGGTGCGACATACGGTAATGAATGGTCCACGTGGGTCTATCCCGCGCGGGTGGCCCCATCCTCCACGCCGCTGTTTGCCTCCGCCGAACTGCTGCCCTGGCTTGAAACGCACGGCGCAAAGGTACTGCCCTCCCAGAAGCCCTATCCCGTGCAGGCCGTTTATGTCTCCAGCCAGGTGACTCCCGAACTGATCGACGCCACGGCGGCCGGTGCGTCGCTCATTCTCTTCAAGCCGCAGGGGTTGCTGCCCGTTGCCACGACACGCTTCAAGACCGCCTGGTGGCTCGGCAGTGAGGGTGACAACAACGCGGGCACGGTCGTCTACGACCATCCCGAAACGCGCGCCATGGCACCCGGGGGTTGGTGCGACGCTTCCTGGTACCGGCTGCTGGAAGGCAGCGACGGGTATCTCCTCGACGATCTTCCCGCGCAGCCGGAACTGCTCGTCCGTGGAATTGAGACCGCCGGGGTGTGCCGCAACAAATCCATACTGTTTCAGACCGCCGTCGGCAAGGGGCGCGTCATCGTTTGCGGCCTC
>CAIXUF010000103.1 GCA_903922535.1 Candidatus Hydrogenedentota bacterium | reverse complement strand
CCCTATCCTCCGCTCAGGTCAACTCCATTTTAACCAAAACCGCGCTCTTCCTCTCGGGTAGATTCTTACTTGAGGCAACGAATCGAATTTCGGGTAGATTTTTACTTGAGGCAACGGGGATGTGCGCACCAAACGCAGGCTCCCCGCCAAGGCGTAAAGCGCAATACGAATCATACGAAATGGCATTATGCCGGCAGTTTCGGGCGGACGCATCCATGTCGTGCTATCATGATCTCCGTTCAAGGAGAATCCAATCATGTCCGCCATCAACCGACGCCAGTTCTTCGCCCTCGGCGCGGCCGCATCGGCCGCATCCATGCTGCCCGCCTGCGCCATGGCCCGCGCGGATGAATCCATTCCTCCCGTCTCCCCGGCCCGCGCGGGGGCGTTGCGCGCGGACATTGTGGTGATCGGCGGCGGGCTGGGCGGATGCGCCGCGGCACTGGCCGCGCTGCGCGCGGGCCGCTCGGTCATCCTCACCGAGGAGACGGACTGGGTCGGCGGGCAGTCCACCGCGCAGGCGGTGCCGCCCGACGAGAATCAATGGGTGGAGACCTTCGGCGGAACAAAGCTGTACCAGGACTACCGCAACCGCATCCGCGACTATTACCGGCGCAATTATCCGCTCACGGATGGGGCGCGCGCGGAGAAGAATCTCAACCCCGGCAACGGCGGCGTGTCGCGCATCTGCCACGAGCCGCGCGTGTCGCTGGCCGCGCTGCTGGAGATGCTGGCGCCCCATGCCAGTTCGGGACGGCTCACGCTGTTGACGCGCCATCTGCCCGTCTCCGCCGACACGCAGGCCGACCGGGTGCGCGGGGTGGTGCTGCGCGATCTGGAAGACGGCCACGAGGTGACTGTGGAGGGCGACTACTTCATTGATGCCACCGAGACCGGCGCGCTGCTGCCGATGGCGGGCGTGGAGCATGTCTCCGGCGCGGAGTCGAACAAGGACACAGGCGAACTGCACGCGCCCGAGACGGCGCGCCCGGACGACATGCAGGCGTTCACCTGCTGCTTCCCCATGGAGTACTGCCCGGGCGAGAACCACGTGGCCGATCCGCCCCGCGACTATGCCTACTGGAAGGCCTACGTCCCCAAACTCACGCCCGCCTGGAGCGGGCCGCTGCTGTCATTGCGCACCATCCATCCCGTCACGCTGCAAGAACGCAACCAGCCGTTCAACCCTGAGAACCCGAACGAGAATGGCTGGTGGAAATACCGCCGCATCCAGGACCCGGCCAACCACACGCCCGGCTTTGCCCGCGGCGGCGTCACGCTCGTCAACTGGCCACAGAATGACTATCTGGACGGTAACCTGATCGGCGTGTCCGCCGAGGAGGCGCGCAAACACATCGACGCGGCCAAACAGTTGAGCCTGTCGCTGTTCTACTGGCTGCAAACCGAAGCGCCCCGGCCCGACGGCAAACAGGGCTGGCCCGGCCTGCGCCTGCGCCCCGACATGACGGGCACGGCCGACGGTCTTGCCAAGCACCCGTACATCCGCGAGTCGCGCCGCATCCGCGCCGAATTCACCGTGCTGGAGAAACACGTGGGCAAGGAGGCGCGCAGCGCGGCCGTCGGCGGCAAAGGAGACAAGGGCATCTGCGCGGAACAGTTTCCCGACAGCGTCGGCATCGGCTATTACCGGATTGACCTGCACCCCAGCACCGGCGGCGACAACTACATCGACATCGACTCGCTGCCCTTTCAGATTCCGCTGGGCGCACTGCTGCCGCAGCGGGTGGAGAATCTGCTGCCCGCCTGCAAGAACCTCGGCGTGACGCACCTGACCAACGGCTGCTACCGGCTCCACCCCGTGGAATGGAACATCGGCGAGTCGGCGGGGGCGCTGGCGGCCTTCTGTCTCGACCGCAAGGCCCGGCCGAAGCAGGTGCGCGTCACCTCCACGCTGCTGGCGGAGTTCCAATCGGCCCTCAGCGCCCAGGGCGTTCCCCTGGAATGGCCGGAAGAGGCCCGTTTTCGCACCAGATAGGGAAGGCGCATTTTTTGAGTGCGTGTGGCCATGCCACCGCTTTGTTCCTGCGGAAGCCATGCTTCCGCCCCACCCGCCAAGGCATGGCCATGGCGAAGAAAAGCGGCGGCATGGCCACGCGCACTCAATAAAAACGGCAGGATTCGGCGTCTTCTGTAGAAGAGGCTTCCAGCCGCTTTCTTCCGGGACAGTCACGGCTCAGAAAGACCTCTTCATCAAAGTGCGAAAGAGTGCTTGCGGATTACACAACTATCTGTCATTATATGCATGCTTGGCAAGAAGAGTGGCCGATTAGCTTGTGGAGGAACCGGCCACGGGGTTCCTCTATGGAAGGGGAGCCTCAGTGAGACCCAATAGTTGCCGAGAAGAACCAGAAGTCGGGGGTACAGATATGTTTCGTCGGGTGAGATTTCTGCTAGTTACCGTTGTATTTGTTGGATGGGGTATCCATGCATTTGGACAGGAAGCCACGCAATCACAATCTCTCGGTTCGGATCCCGTAGATGGGGCCACCGTTGCGGCTAAAGACCTCCCGGGAAGAATCGTTGAAAAGTACGACGTTTTCCCGGGCGCCCACCAGTGGATTGCGAATGAAGCTTGGAAATATTTCAAAAGCCAAGTTGAAGGGGCTGAGATTGACGAGTTTATCGGAGACTGGACCACCTCCTCCGCAAGTGGAGCCACTGGCCAGGCAACGGTATTAGACGGTTCCCGCGACGAAGACAAAGCCAATAAGCCTCCGCTTATGCAAACACTACCATTTTGCGGACACTTTTGTGCCGATGCAAGCGACATCTACACAGGCCTGTGGCTTGTAGTAAGGACTCGCGCATAAATAACATGACTAATTTCTGGCATCAGCGTGGAGATATGGTGTAGTTCCAGTCTCCATGAAAGTCCCCTTTGCGAATCCGAATTG
>CAIXUF010000102.1 GCA_903922535.1 Candidatus Hydrogenedentota bacterium | reverse complement strand
TCTGGTTTTCGGAGCCACTCCGAAATTTCAAAGAAATTGTAACCGTCACCATTGCGTCTAGCCTCAGTGATAAACCACTGTTCGTGCATAAGGTTATCGGTTACTATTACGGTTTTTGACGGATTTTGGCATCAAATCTCCCTGTGGAAGGAAACGAGTGAGCGAGAATAGACAGGGGTTTCGCGCCTTACTATGGGCGTCCAAATGACTTGAAAGACTATCACCAAGCGTGGGTGAGAAATTAACCCGGGTAAAATTGACTTTTACATTCTACCCGGGTACAATTGATTCATCTTAACGCTTGTGAGGTCTATATGAACGAAGAAACCACCTATACCGTCTTTGCCCATGACCATCATCTTGGCACCGGAAGTCTGAATGTCATGCTCCTGGAAACCAAGGCATTTCTCGACACGCACGAGTCGGCCTCGGTGCTTATCTTCGAGGACCAGTCCGGCAAACAAATAGACTTTGATTTTCGGGGAACCCCAGACGATGTGCTAGCCAGGTTGGCTTTTCACCCCCTTTTTGCCAGCAGCCCGGTCCAAGCCCCCCCCCAATGCGGGCCGGGCCGTCCCAGGCTTGGCGTGGTCTGCCGCGAGGTTTCCATGCTTCCGCGGCACTGGGAATGGCTGGAACGCCAACCCGGCGGCAGTTCCGCCGCCCTGCGCCGACTGGTGGATGAGGCACGAAAACGGGAGCCCAAAAACGAAGACATTGCCGCGCTCCGCGACGCAGCAGGCAGGTTCATGATGGTCATGGCCGGAAACCTGCCCAATTTCGAGGAGGTCACACGCGCCCTGTATTCGGGCAACTATGACCAAACCAAACCCCTCATGCAGGAGTGGCCCAACGACATCCGTGAGCATTCGCTGCACCTAGTCGCCCGATGCGCCCAAGCCGAAGGCCAAAGCGCCGACGTGACGGCGTCATCCCGTGTCTCCTGTTCTTCCCATGATACCCAGCCGTCCGTGTAACACGCCAGTGTTCGGTGTTCCACTGCCCACCCACAAGGATTGGCCCAACATGTCTGCAAATACTCCGAACCGTGTGCAGCGCGCCCGTGAGGGCTTTGCCGGGCCCCTCAACTGCGCCCAAGCCGTCGCTTCCGCGTTTCAGGACATCTCCGGACTCACCCCGGAGCAGATCGACAACCACAAACTCAGCGGCGGCGGGCGCGCCCCCGGCGGCATCTGCGGCGCGCTCCACGCCGGGCTCGAAGTGCTGCGGGACGACGGACAAAGGAATGCCGTAACGGCCAAGTTTGCTGAGCGCGTCGGCAGCACCCAATGCCGCGAAATACGCCAGGCCAAAAAGGTCAGTTGTGCCTGCTGCGTCGAAACAGCCGCAATCATCCTGACGGACGCACTGCAGGCAACTGAAAGGCGTCCGTCCAGCCCCGACTCTTGCGCGCTGTAGTCTGAGATCTGCCGGATCATTTGCCTTGCGGTCCATGCTGATCAAGCAGGGTTCTAAGGGCCGCCACGTGTTCCTGAAATGCCGCCCTGCCTGATTCGGTGGCCTGAATGTACGTGCAGGGCTTGCGCGCAACGAAGGTCTTCTCCTGAATCAGATAGCCGGCCTCTTCCAGCTTCTGAAGATGGGCCCCAAGGTTGCCGTCGGATATGTGCAGGGCGTCACGCAAGTAGGCGAAGTTCACGTGGTCCTGTGGTCCCATGGCGACCAGGGCGGCCATAATCTGAAGACGGACTGGCTGGTGGATGACAGCGTTAAACCTGTCCACGTTGCCCCATCCTTCTCACGGCACGCTGCCAAGAGACCCGCATCCACACACCATATCCAAAGAGAAGACCGCCGCCGGCAACCGCCATGACAATGAAGAACACGGAATTGAAGGTGAAATAGGTCAGGAGCGTGACTGCTGTCAGCCCGAGCCCGGCTAGAATGAAATGCTTCTGTTCAAGCCACAGCCCCATGACGACATAGGCGAACATCGGGATGATGGTGTTGACGGCAGCGATGGCTTTTGCCGGGTCATGGGCTGAACCGGGCAGTTTATTGTTCAGGAACGGCCCGATAATCGCCATGACGCACAAAACGTATGCGTACATGGCAAACCAGAACATGCCAAGGCGCTTCTCCACGGGATTCCGCACTGGGTCATAGCGCCACTCCACCAGAAAGGACACGGCGAAGCCAATCGCGGCGAGCAGTAGAAAGACGGCGTAACAGTTTCCGTTCATCCCACTGGTGGCCACCACATGGCACCAGGCATAGCCCAACATCAGAATCAGTCCCCAGGTCATGACCGCAATGTCCGTACCGGCCAGTGCCGCCACGACTTTTGTCGATTGTGCGGCGGCGTCCACTTGCTCAAGCGTTCTTTTGGCTTCTTCGGGCGAGATGTTCATTGACTGCTTCCTTTCTGTGCAGAGCACTCTGTACAATAGAGTACTCTATAGCTCATCAAAAGTCAAGCGCTTTCTTTAGCAGGGGAGGAGGGGTGAGTAAGGTCCCATATTGAGGTCGGCACACGTCCTTCGGCCCCACAGTTTCCTTCCTGTACGTAGGAAATCATCTGTAGGCAGATGCGCTATGCCTTGACTTGGGCGGAATAACTTCGGTACTCTTCCTACATACAGGTAACATGGACGGCCAGACATGCCGTTCGTCAGGCAAAAACATGGCGGATAGACCCATGCCTCAGACCAATCCGAAGGTGCGACGCGAACTGGCCGAGCTTTCATTGCTCTACGAGATCAGTGAAATACTTGACCGCAGCCTTGATCTGCGCGATGAGCTTGGCCCGGTGCTCAAGGCGATCGCGAAGCACACGGGAATGCTGCGCGGCACGATTACGCTGCTCAACCGCGAGATGGATGAACTGGTCATCTGCGCCGCCCACGGGCTCACGCCGGAACAACTTGAGCGCGGCCGCTACAAGCTGGGGGAGGGCGTCATCGGCAAGGTGGTGCAGACGGGCAAGCCGATGCTTATCCCGCGCGTGTCGCAGGACCCGCTCTTCCTCAACCGCACGGCCGCACGCGCGAACCTGTCCCGCCAGGATCTTTCCTACATGTGCGTGCCCATAAAGATGGAGACGGCAGTGCTCGGCACGCTGAGCGTGGACTGCATTTTTGAGGAGGGAGTGGCACTGGAGGAGGACCTGCGGCTGTTGCAGATCATAGCCTCCATGATTGCCCGGGCCGTGCGCCTGCGGCAGAAGACCCAGGAGGAGCATGAGCGCCTGCTGACGGAGAACACCCGGCTCCAGCAGGAACTGCGCAAGAAATTCCAGCCGGCCAACATGATAGGCCGGTCCAAGGCGATGCAGTCGGTGTTCGATCTGATTTCCCAGGTTGCGCGCAGCGACGCAACCGTGCTTATCCGCGGCGAAAGCGGCGTGGGCAAGGAACTGGTGGCCCAGTCCATCCACTATAACAGCGACCGCGCTTCCAAGCCTTTTGTGCGCGTGAACTGCGCCGCACTGCCGGAGAACATCATCGAAAGCGAGCTGTTCGGCCACGAAAAGGGCGCGTTTACCGGCGCGATCCGGCGGCGCGAGGGCCGATTCGAGATGTCGCACCGGGGCACGATCTTCCTCGATGAAATAGGGGACCTGTCGCCGCAGATGCAGATAAAACTGCTGCGCGTGCTGCAGGAGAAAGAGTTTGAGCGGGTCGGCGGCAGCGAGACGATCAAGGTGAACGTGCGCGTCATAGCGGCCACCAACCGCGACCTGGAACAGGCCATGGAGACCAGCGGGTTCCGCCACGACCTGTACTACCGCCTCAACGTGTTTCCCGTGTTTGTGCCGCCGCTGCGCGACCGGC
>CAIXUF010000101.1 GCA_903922535.1 Candidatus Hydrogenedentota bacterium | reverse complement strand
TCATTGCGGTGATGGGACGAAAAACAGAACCCTTCGCAAAGGCCGGGCAAGGGGGGGCTTTTTCACATGGATGCGCGGGAAGAACAGGGCAAGGCAGAAGAGTATCTTGCGCGATCCTACATAGAGCCGTTGACGTTCCGGCGGTCTTTAGGCCGATTGTCACTTTGCCTTCCAAGACCGAGGAATAGGGCGATGCCGATGCACCAATACAGGGCAAGTGGGATAAAGCCAATGGCAGGACTCATAAACCCGTCATCCTGGCTGGGAAAGAGCTGATATGGCCCTGTCATGGCGGTGCATACTCCGCCGACAACGCCCATGTACAGGCAGACCAGAAAAAAGCCCCAGCGCCGCCCTTCAGGCGTGATTCGCATCCAGAGTCCAAACAACAGTGCGGCCATGCACAGGAGGTACATGAACCCGGCAAAGGGATAATGGCCGGAGGAGATACTGGCGGCGAAAGCCGGGGCCATTGGACCGAAAATGCTTCCGGTCAGGGCGACGAGGTCGTTGTGGAAGGCGGCCTTCTTGCCAGATGTGCCGCGCGCACTTGCGGGGGAGAGGCATTCGTCCAAGCTGCGCGCGGGGGGATTTGCCTGAAACGCCGCTTCATCATGGGCAATGGCCATGCCATTCCGAAAGAGGACGACGTACATGAAGTGGACGACCACGGCCACGCCAAGGGCTCCCGGCCACAGTTCGCGGGTCCACGGCATGGAGTGTGTCCAAAGCACCATGGCCGCGGAACCGAGCACGGCGGAGGCGAAGGTCCAGGCAAACGAGAGCCATACGCGGCGGCGGGCCAAAGACGATTGTTCAAGGGGCGCCGCGGGCGCGTCAAGCCGCCCCGCGTCTTCTTTGGCAACACGCATCCACCAGCGGTTGGTGAGAACGATAAGGCAGAAGAGAAGGGGAATGTACACGGCCCAGCCAGCGCAGCAGAAGGTGAGCATCAGCGCCGGGTTTCTCCAGAACAGGACGCCGCACAGGGCTTCATATCCGATAAAGACCCAGATGAAGGCGTAGGTCAGGTTGCAGCAGACCAGCATCACCCGACGGACGCGGAGCGTGGGGCTGTTGCGAATGCCCGCCCACATGCCGAAGAATCCGCCCGTAATGCCGATGAGGGGCCCGGCCAGCCCGCCGACGGCCGCGGCAAGCTTGGCGCCGGCGACGGTCTTGCCTGCCGCGCTTCCGCCGCCCGTTAATGTTGCCGACAGGCCCGTGGGAACCGTCATCACCGGGAGCGCCGCCATGACGCTGGACGTGAACGCCGCATCAGGCCGGGTCTGCTCCAGCGCGTCCTCAACCAAGCGCGCCACCTGCGCCTTCATCATCTTCCGGCCCCGCGACAGGCGTTGTTTGACACAGTCCTCGGTCAGCTCCAGGGCGGTGCCCACATCACGAATCGACTGTCCTTCCCGGTAGAATAGGACAAGCGGCTCGCGGTATTCCTCCGGGATGTCGGCCAGTGTTTGCCAGACCAGCGCAAGCCGTTCCGAATCTCCCATCGATGACGACGTAGCTTCCGCATCCTCGTCCTGCCCATCCTCCAACGCGACCGACCCGAAAAGCGGGTCCCGTCGGCTGCGGCGAAAGGCGCTGCGGGCGAGGTTGCGGGCGATTCCGCACAGCCAGGCCGGCAGTTTGCGCGGTTCGCGCAAATCTGCCATGCGCTGCCACGCCGCAACGAAGGCCTCCTGTGCGATGTCCTCACTCTGATGCAGGTCGCCGACCACGCTGTAGGCCACGGAACACACCATTCCCTGGTAGGTGGCGACAATGCGGCTGAAGGCGTGCTGATCTCCCGCCCGGCTTGCCTCGACCAGTGTTTCCAGTTCCATCTCTATTCCCTTTCGCGTTGGCTACTATATACGAGTCGCCAATAAACCCGAAAAGGTGACAAGAGTGCGCGGCATCCTGGACGCAAGGCTCTGGAGGTGGCCGCGCCTGAAAGGGCTGTCAAGCCCAGTGGCCCGGTCATTCTTGCAATGGATTGTGATGGCTGTGCCGCATCACAGAAGCTTGTTGAGGAAGCCGAAGGGCTAGGACCGACCCACTTTGGCCATCACCGCCAAGCCGAACAGGCTTAACATCATGGTAAACAAATCGCCGTTTGCCGGCCAAGCCTTGCCGGTGCTGTTGCTGCACCCCGCGCAGCCGTTCTTCCCCGTGTCAACCGGGGAAAGGCCGGCCTCCGCACGGTCTATATAGCCATTGTGGTCGGTGTCATAGGTGTCGAACTGCGCCTGGGTTATCAGGGGGTTGCTTGCGTACGCCTCCGCAAAGGTCATCCGCCCGTCACCATTGGCATCGGCGGCCTCAAAAAGCTGCCCAATGTCTATGTCGGCCGGAGGCAACCCCGCCTCCGTCCGATCAATGTAGCCGTTGTGGTCGGTGTCGTACGTGTCAAACATCTCCTGGGTCACCAGGAAGCTGTAGGCGTGCGCCTCGGCAAAGGTCAGCCGCCCATCGTGGTTGGTGTCGGCGGCCGTAAAAATCGCCGCGACGTCGGTCTTGGGCAGGGGGAGAAGGCTGGAAATATCCTGAACATTGGATGCCGGCAACCGGCCATCCCCTCCCCAGGCCCCGCCCGCGATGGCAAGGCAAACCGCACATAGAACGCTCATTCTCCTCCGTGTCATCTCGCTCTTTCTCCTTTTCCGCCATACCGCCGTTTGTCTTCTGTTTCGCCCTTCAGGGCTCAGCGCAGGTATGGGGCTGTTACCCGGGGCTAACCGCCCCCAGGCT
>CAIXUF010000100.1 GCA_903922535.1 Candidatus Hydrogenedentota bacterium | reverse complement strand
GCGACATGAACGACGCCGAGGCGCGTGCAATTGATTATCTGTTCAAGCTTCGCCAAAGTCCGGGCGTGAAGACGCTCATCCGCCAACTATTCGGGCATGACGACTGGACTGCCGCCGGTCAGGGGTGGGAAGGGGTGGACGCCTCGCTGCGTTTGATGGGCTGGAGCCGCCCGCGGCGCGTTGTGGTGCTGCGCCGCCGCGTCCGCGGCGAGTTGGCGTTCAAGGACAACCAGGCCCGGCTCGGCCAGACCGAGCTTGCCTGTGTCGAACTGTGCGAGGGGGGCGTGGCGTACGAGTATGCCGTGCTCGTGACATCGCTCAAGGACTCCGTGGCGACCCTTGCCCAGCATTACCGCGACCGGCCGACATGGAAAACATCTACGATGAGCTTAAGAACCAGTGGGGATGGGGCGGCTACACGACACGTGACATGCACCGCTGCCAGGTGATGGCACGGATTGTGGCGCAGGTCTACAACTGGTGGACCATCTATGCCGGACTGGCCCTGCCCGACCGGCACGCCGAGGCCATTACCAGCCGCCCGTTGTTGCTGTACGCCGTGGGCAGACAGGTACGGCACGCTGGAAAGACGCTGCTGCTTCTGACCAGCACCCATGCAAAGGCACAGGAACTGGAGCGTTCCCTTAAGGCCGTCGCCGACTTCCTCGATTACATCCGGACAACTGCGCGGCAGTTGGACTGGACCGAACGCTGGCGGCTCATTTTGGACCGGGCTTTCGCCCGATTGCTGTACCGCGAACGTCCAAGCAACAGTCCGCCCCTGCCCGCGCTGGCCTGAGCTGGCATCCTGCTGGTGAAATTCTTGACAATCTTGACCCGGAAAGCAAACCGGAATGAGCCCCTACTGCTTTTTCTAGGTTCAACACTTCCCTTTGCCGCCTATTCCCTGTCCGCAGCCCTTTGTCAAGGCTTTTGAGGGTTGCCCGCCGCCGTCGCGGTATGCTCTGCTTTGGTCAGGTCACCTTCGGTTTGGGTCCCACCGGCGCGCGCCGTGGACGCCAAGTTCCCGGATCTTTGTTTCCGCCGGTTGACTGTTTCGGCGACTTTCTGCAAGAATCCATGACGTTGAATCATGCACCTGAGAGGAAATGTCATGGACGATGAAGTGCCGACAATTCCCGCCAAGTATTCCGACCCCATGGCCCCGCCCTTCATCCAGGGGGAAGACAAAGGGGCGGTGCTGCAAAGGACCTTCGCCGGTCTGCGCGTGCTGGCCTTGGCGGTGTTTCTGGGAATCTGGGCCGATGTCCTGCTTCGGGCCAGACCCCACGGGTTGAACGTGCCGCTGTGGGTGTGGGCGCTGGCGCTCTGCATGTGGGTGCTGGCGCGGCTGCAGGGCCGGCACCTGCCGCCGGTGCAGCACGGCCTGCTGGCGGCGGCCTGCGTCTTTTCCGCGATGCTGGCCTGGCGCGACGCCCGAATGCTCTGGGCGCTCGACCTGGGGGCGGCGACGATCGCGCTGGCACTGGCGGCGGTTCCGGAGGCGCTGCCGGGCGCTCCACTCAGCCGCGCGGGATTCATTCAGTATCTCAAGAGCGCAGGGACGGCCGCCCTGAAAACGGTCGAGGGCGCCGCTGAACTGGTCATGAAGGATATCCGTTGGTCGGCCATTCCCGGCGAGGGCACGGCGGGGCAATTCAAGGCGGCGGGACTGGGCGTTCTTGTGGCGGTCCCCGTGGTGGCGGTGTTCGGCGCGCTCCTGGTCCGGGCGGATGCCGCTTTCGAGTCCACGCTCAAGGACCTGGTCCAGTTCGACTTGGAGACGGTGACCGAGCATGCGCTGATGCTCCTCGTGGGCGCGTGGGTTTCGGCCGGGATATTGCGGCTTGCGGTGTCCCTGTTCCAGCCGAAAGCGTCGGAGGGGTTTCTGGCGGCGCCCAAGTGGTCGCTCAACAGCCTTACGGTCTGCATTCCGCTTGCCGCGACAAACCTGCTTTTCCTGGGGTTCATCGCAGTGCAACTGCAGCAGCTTTTCGGCGGGCATGCCTGGGTGCAGCATCCGGCGGGCCCGACCTACTCGGAATATGCGCGGCGCGGTTTCATCGAACTGGCCATGGTGGTGTCGCTGGCGCTTCCGCTGCTGCTGGTCTCGGACTGGACGTTGCGCGATGAGCCGAAGCGCGGCAAGCGCGTGTTCCGCGGGTTGTCGGCGGCGACACTGGTCATGCTGCTGGTCATCTCGGCCTCGGCGCTGCACCGCATGGTGCTCTACATGGAAGCCTACGGCCTCACGCGGCTCCGCTTTTACACCACGGCCTTTATGATCTGGCTGATCGCGCTGACACTGTGGTTCGCGGTCACCACGGTGCGCGACCGGCGGCAGCATTTCATGTTCGGCGTGTTGCTGTCCGGGCTTGCCGCCATTCTGGCCCTCAACGTCATCAATCCGGACCTGTGCATCGCCAGGGTGAACATGAAGCGCGCGCAGGAGGGCAAGAAGATAGACTGTGATTACCTGACCCGGCTGAGCGCCGACGCCGCACCGGCTTTCCTGTCCGCACAGACCGCCGGCAGCCAGGGTGCCGAGGTGGATCTCGAGGAGGCGGCCAAGCGGTACTTCTGGAATATGCCCAGTCCGTCCAGTGATATCCGAACCTGGAACTGGGCGCGCAGCCGCGTTCACAGACAATGAGACGGGCACAGAAAGGACAAAAGCCGCGTTGAATCTGGGAGCAGGTGCTGTTAACGAGAAAGGGTGGTTGGGTCAGCCAGGCTCACTGAAGTCATGGACTCTATGGACGATATGGACGGGATGGACGATATGGACGATATGGACCTAATCCGTCAGGTGATTCGGACTTGGATCCATTCTTTTCCGTGGAGTCTGTGGCGTTGATGGCTTCGGAAGACTCCTCCTGAAGTCGACAGCCGTTTGGAGGATCAAAACTTCGCCCTTCGTCCTTTCGTCGCTTTGCCTCAGGTGCCATCACATTTGGCGCCGCCTGCACGGCGGCACACGCCACCCGCTTCTGGGTTCGCGGTATTTCTCCACCTCCATCACTTCTTTCTCGCGGGCGCCAGGTTAATCAGCACGGCGGCAAGGATAAGCGCGCCGCGGACGACGTGCTGCCAGTATTCGCTGATGTTCATGAGCGTCATGCCGTTGAGCAGGACGCCGAGGAAGACGACGCCGATGAAGGTGCCCCAGACGGTGCCCGCGCCGCCCATGAGGCTGGTGCCGCCGATGATGACGGCGGAGATGACGTCGAGTTCCCAGCCCTGGCCAGTGGTGGCGGAACCGGACATAATCTGCGCGGACTGCATCACGCCGCTCAGCGCCGTGAGCAGGGCCACGACCCCCATGACGAGGATCTTCACCTGGCCCACCTTGATGCCGCTGATGCGGGCGGCCTCGGCGTTGCCGCCGACGGCGTAGACGGAGCGGCCGAAGGCGGTGAAGCTCATGAGGATCTGGATGGCGCAGAAGACGGCCAGAAAGATCACCGCGGGGAACGGGATGCCAAAGACGTAGCCGCTGCCAAAGAAGCTGTACCACTGGGGAAAGGGGGTGAGCGGGAAGCCGTTGGTGATGAGTTCGGATGCGCCCTTGAGCACGGTCATCCAGGCGAGCGTGGAGATGAAGGTGGGCACGTTGAAGCGGGTGCGGAGGAAGCCGGTGACGCAGCCAACCGCAAAGCCGACCGCAAGGCTCACGAGCACGGCGGCGGGGACGGCGCAGAAGAGCGGCAGGCCATGGGCCGCGAGAAATCCGGTCATCCAGGCGGTGATGCATCCGGCAAAAGCCACCGCCGAGCCGACGCTCAGGTCGATCTCGCCGGAGATGATGACCATCGTCATGCCGAAGGCGATGACGCCCTGCATGGACACGTTGAGCAGGACGTTGAGCAGGTTGTCGCGGGTGAAGAAGCCCGGCGCGCGGAAGGCGAGGAACAGGCACACCGCCAGCAGCACGAACTCCAGCACGTATTTGCGCAGCGGCACGAAAGCCGACAGGGGCGACGCGCCACGGGTTGCGTTTGGATTATCAATCATCCCGGTTCTCCATGTCCGTACTGTCACGTTCCAGAATCTTCTCAAAACGCGCGAATTTCGACCAGTGTGGGGCAGACAATCCATTCTGCCGACTTGAGTTCACGATGGGGAAGGCAGACAGGAATGTCTGCCCCACACTCACCGTTCATTTGCAAACTTTCCTTCGTTTACGGCTCTGCCCCATCAGGCCCTTTGCCGTCATGCATCCATGCAACGGACGACGAGGTCTTCGACGGAGATGGACTCCGGATAAACCTCGCCGGTAATGGTGCCGTGCTTCATGATCAGGATGCGGTGGCACACCTCCACCAGTTCCTCCAACTCGCTCGACACGAAAATGCAGCTTATGCCCTGCCGGCTCAGATCCCACATGATCTGGAATATCTGCTGCTTGGCCTGCACGTCGATGCCGCGCGTGGGCTCGTCGAAGAGGATGACGCGCGGCTCCGTATTGAGCCATTTCGCCACGACCACCTTCTGCTGGTTGCCGCCGCTGAGCGACGCCACGGCTTGCCCGATGTCGGGCACCTTGACGGCGAGGCGGTCCATGAGCGGCAGGACGACGGCGCGCTCGCGCAGCGCGGTCATGAACCCGGCGGTGGCGATGCGGTCGAGGCTCGCGAGACAGACGTTGGCCCGCGTGCTCAGTTCCTGCACCAGCCCGTGCTCCTTGCGGTTTTCTGGGGTGAAGGCAAGGCCGAGTGTTTTCATCGCCGCCGGTGTGGATGGACGGATGGCGTTGCCGTCGAGCACGATCTCGCCGGTCTCGCAGGGGTCCACGCCGAAGATGGCGCGGAGCAGTTCGGTGCGGCCCGAGCCGAGCATGCCCGCGATGCCGAGCACCTCGCCCCTGCGCAAATCGAAGTTCACGTCATGGAACTTGCCCGGCTGGCCCAGCCCGCGCACCTGCATCACGGGCTCCGTGCCCGCCTGGAGGTCGGCGGGGCGGACGGCCTGCGTCACGCCGCCGAACATCATGTGCGCGATGGTCTCGGGGGTGGCCTCGCCGACGCCGATGGTGCCGACGCAGTTGCCGTCGCGCAGGACCGTCACCGTGTCGGCGACCTGGCTCAGTTCCTGGAGCCGGTGCGTGATGTAAATGACGGCGACGCCCCGCGCGGCCAGTTTCCGGATGAGCGCGAAGAGATTCTCCGTTTCGTGACGGGCCAGCGCGGAGGTCGGCTCGTCGAGCATGATGACCGAGGGGTTGAAGGACATGGCCTTGGCAATTTCCACGATCTGCTGCTGCGCCATGCCCAGTTCGCCCACGCTGCGGCGCAGGTCGAGTGAGACCTGCATGCCGTCGAGCACCTGCCGGGCCGCGTCGGCGATGCTGCGCCAGTCGACCATGGACCGCAGCAGCCCCTTTTTGCGCGGCCAGCGCCCGAGGAAGATGTTCTCGGCCACGGTCATTTCGGGGACGAGGCTCATCTCCTGATACACCGTGGCGATGCCCTTGGCGAAGGCGTCGGAGGGCGAGCGCAGTTCGACGGGCGCGCCGTCGATGAGGATCGTGCCGCTGGTCGGCTGCACGCTGCCCGCGAAGATTTTCACAAGGGTACTCTTGCCCGCGCCGTTCTTGCCGATCAGCGCGTGGACCCTGCCGCCCTCGAAATCCACCGAGACCCCGTTCAACGCGACCGTGCCGGGATATTCCTTGCGGATATTCAGCGTCTGGAGATGATGCCCCCTCACTTCGAACCGGCGCCTATCCATTCCTGAAGCTGCTTGGCGAAGGCCGCCACGCCTGCGGGGTCGGTGCGCGAGAGGCACACGCCCGGAATCGACACTTTCTTCTCCACCGGCTCGCCCTTGATCGCTTTCAACGCGTTCTCGACCGCCGTCCGGCCCAAGTCCGTGGGCCGCTGGCTGGTGATGGCCTGGAGGATGTTGTCGTCCGCCTGGAGAAAGCCGAGCAGTTGCTCGCTGGCGTCGGTGCCGAACACGGCCACCTGGCCCGCCTTGCCCGCGTTCTTGACCGCCATGACCGCGCCGACCGTGCCGCCCTCGTTGGCGGCCCAGATCAGGTTGACCTCGGGATGCGCCGTGAGCACGTCGCCGCCCTTCTTCACGCCCAACTCGGGCAGCCAGGCGTCCTGCTCCGCGACAAACTCCACGCCCGGCAGCGTCCCCACCTCGCGTTTGAACCCGCCGACGCGCGCCTCACTCTGTTCCGGCGCCTGGGACTTGAAGCAGAAGATGGCAATCTTCGCCTTGCCGCCCAGCTTCTCTTCGATGTACTTCTTTGCCGCCTTGCCGGTCTGCGCGCCCAGGTCTTCCTCGATGCTCGCCACGGCCGAGACCGCAAGATCGCCGTCCACGGACGTGTTATAGGTGACGACCTTGATGCCCTTGTCCACGGCCGGCTTCAGCGCGGCCACCGAGCCTTTCGCGCTGATCGGCGACAGGATGATGGCATCCACCTTGCGCGCGACGTAGGTGTTGACCAACTGAATTTCTTTCTCCGGCTTCATGGCGCTGTTGCCCTCCAACAGTTCGACGCCCGCCTTCTTTGCGGCATCGCGCATGCCGAACAGCACCAGCCGGAAGAACTGGTCCTCCTGGAAGACCATGCCCGCGATTCTGATCTTCGCGTCGGCGGCCTGCGGCGCGGCCCCGGCGGACGGCTCGGCCGGTTTGGAGCAACCCGAAAAAGCTAACACCGCAACCAGCGCGATGGTAGCAGATATGATGAACAGGTTACGCACGATGAGTCTCCTTATTAGTGCCCGATTCGGGCTGGATGCGGAAATGATGACACACTCGCGCCGCGCAGGCAACATCCCGAAATGGAAAGGCCCACCGGAATTAAGCATACAAGGCAGAGGCTCGGCGGGCTTGCACGCCATTTATGTCAAACTCCTGCAGGAGGCGCAAGTCCCGGATGTAAAATCGGTCCCTGTCAGCTTCCGTACAGGGCAACCCCACACTTGCGGCCGGCCTTCCTCAACGATTCATCCAGCGTGACCAGAGGCAATTGGGCGTGCATGGCCAAGTCCAGATACGCCGCATCGTAGGCGCTCAGGGAATGACTTCGCGCCAGATCGAGAATCCGCGGGATGGAATGGGTTGGTGGCCGGGTGTCAACCTGCAGCGGGAGCGCATCGAGGAAACGGAGGATATCATCGCTGCCCGCCCGGCTGAGTCTGCCGCGGCGTTCGGCAACCGAAAGCACATTCGCCACTTCCAGGAAGAACAGCGGCGGCACCAGGGCTGATTGTGTGCCGAGAGCGTCCAGAGCGCGCTGCGCAACGGTCGACGATTCATCATCGAAGAACCAAGTCGCCGCGGCTGAACAGTCCAAGACGAAGGCGGGCATTATCGGCGTCCTTCCTCAATCAGTTCCTTGACGGACATGCCGCCCAATGAGTGGGTCTTGCGGAATTCACGAATCTCGCGGATAGTCTGTTCGATCGTCTTGTCGGGCATGCCCGGGGCGGGGCACAGCCGGGCAACGGGCACGCCATGCCGGGTGATGAGGATGCTCTCGCCCGTAAGAACCTGGTCAACCAGTTCGGCGAGATGTGTCTTGGCCTCGTACACGCCAATCGTCTTCATAGAAAACTCCTTTACAAGACCGGTCTAAGACCAGCCCAAGAGAAATATAGCACATGCAGTGACCTTTGGCAAGTTCCTGCCTGCAAGGGCGAAGGGTAAAGGACGAAGCGAGTCAGTCCCTGTTTTTCGTCGGAGGTCCTGCTTTATCCTTTGCCGGAAACCGTGACATACTGGATACCATGCAACATTCAAAGCCGGGCAAGAAGACAGGGCAGGGCGCAAAGTCGGTGATGATCCGCCGCAGGGAGTCATCCCCGCCGATGCGCCGCGTGGCCGCGGGCGTGGATTCCTCCGCGCCGGTTGAGCGGCGCAGGCAGCGGGTGCTCGTGACCGCCGTCTGCGCGGGGCTCGTGCTTGCTTGCATCGCGGTCTACGGCCAGACGCTGCAGTTCTCCTTTCTAAGCTATGACGACGACCTGTATGTCACGGATACGCCGCAGGTGCAGGCGGGACTGACGCTGAAGTCCGTCGGGTGGGCGTTCACCACGGAAAAGGCCATGTACTTTCATCCGCTGACGTGGATGTCGCACATGCTTGACTGCTCGCTGTACGGCCTGCATCCGTGGGGACATCACCTCGGCAATCTGCTCTTCCATGCCGCGGCGTCGGTGATGCTGTTTCTGGCGCTTCGGGCGCTGACCGGGCGGTTGTGGCCGAGCGCGGCGGTGGCCGCCCTGTCCGCCGTGCATCCGCTGCATGTGGAGTCGGTGGCGTGGATTTCGGAGCGGAAGGACGTGCTCTGCGTCTTCTTCTGGGCGCTGGCGATGGGCGCCTATGGTTTGTATGCCCGCAAAGGCGGCCTGCTCCGCTACGTTGCGGTCATTGCGGCGTTCGTCCTCGGCGTGATGTCAAAACCGATGATGGTGACGCTTCCCTGCGCGCTGCTGCTCCTGGATTGCTGGCCGCTTCGCCGGTTGGACTTCGCCGAACCCCCTGGCGTCACGGCCAGGAAAGCAGCCCGGCTGGTTGCGGAGAAGATGCCCCTTTTCCTGATCGCGGCACTGTCCGCGCTGAGCACCGTCGTTATGCAGTTGCGCGGGGAGAATATTGACGTTGCGGGGAAGGTCCCCCTGGTGACGCGGTGCGCCAATGCGCTTTTTGTCTACGCGCTCTACCTGGTGAAGGCGGTATGGCCGACGGACCTGGCGGCGTTTTACCCGTACCCGGCTTCGCGGCCGCTGTGGCAGGTGGCCGTTGCGGCGGTGACGCTGGCGGCGATTACGGTGTTATGCCTTGCGCAGGCGCGCCGCCGGCCCTGGCTGGCGGTGGGGTGGTTTTGGTACCTGGGCGTCTTTGCGCCCGTCATCGGCATTCTGCGGGTTGGCGACTTCTCCCGTGCGGACCGATACACGCACCTGCCGCTGATTGGCCTGTATATCATGGCCGTCTGGGGGCTGGCCGATCTGGCCGGGGCACGACATGTGTCAAAGCGCGTCCTGGCCGCCCTGTCCTGCGCGGCGCTCCTGGCGCTGACCGTGGATGCGGGCATTCAGACCGGCTATTGGCGCAATGACACGGTGCTTTTTGGCCATGCGATCGCCATCGGCCAGGAAAGTTCGCTCGCCTATTTGAACATGGCCTCTGCCGCCGCGGAAGGCGGACAGCCCGATGAGGCCGTGAGATGCCTGAGGAAAGCCGTGGAACTGGACCCGCAAAACGTAAGGGCGCTCAACGATCTGGGCATACTTGCGGCGCAGCGGCAGAACTACGGCGAAGCCGAGACCTGCCTGAAGAAGGCGGCGGCGTTGAATCCGAAGAATGCCGGCACCCTGCAGAATCTGGGCATGCTCGCCCTGCGGCAGGACCGTCCCGAGGACGCCAGGGCGTACCTGAACAGGGCGCTGGAAATAGACCCCCTGAACCTGAAAGCGCTGAACACCCTTGCCGCGGTTGCCATGAGGCAGGGCCGCACCGATGAAGCCCTGGCCTGCCTTCAGAAAGCGGCGGAGGAAGCCCCGGGCGATCCCACCGTGCTCAACGGCCTGGGCATGATCGCCATGGGACAACAGCGGTTTGAGGACGCCGAGTCCTACTTTGCACGGGCGCTGAAGATTGACCCGAAGGGGGTGCCGCTGCTGCAGAATCTGGGCGCATGCCTGGCAAACCGGGGGAAGTATGAGGAGGCCGAGGCGCAATTCCGGAAGGCGCTTGAAATAGACCCGAACAACCCCAGATCGGCGGGGGCTTTGGGCGAGATCCTGGCCAAGATGGGACGCATGGAAGAGGCCGGCAAATATCTCCAGAGGGCTGCGGAGATGCAGCCGCCGGACATGAACATGAAATGATCATTCGCTCTTGGGAGACGCCGCCGCGCGCGGAACGTGCGCGATGCCGGTTTCGAGCAGTTGCAGGTTGGCGTCGAGCGACAGCTCATTCATGTAGCGCGTTCCTTTTGAGTCGAATTCCTTGCTGACGTTCTTCCAGGGATCGGACATGCGCTCATATTGCGCGCCTGTGAAATCGCCCTCGGTCACCTGCGTCCAGAAGCCGCACTGCATGGCCCGGTTGAAGAGGTCGCCGAACAATTGGCCGTCGGGCTGCTGCCCGAGCCGGTGCAGGCAGGCCAGTTTTTTGTTGTGGTAGGTGTAGTTTGAGTATTGCTGGTAATGCATCTGTTCCGTGTGGCAGGTCTGCGTGGGGTTCTTGATCCAGCTCAACTGCTTCGGGCAGAGCATGAGAAAGGCGAAGCAGGCATCCGCCTGCGCGCGCTTGAGACAGTCGGCGTCCTGTGTGCGGCTGTGCTTGGCCAGCCAGTATTCGACGGCATTCCAGACGCTGTCGGATTCGAAGTCGCCGGGGTACAAATCCGGGTGCTGGCCGCAAAACCAGAAGCGGCCCTCCACATTTGTGCGCAAGAACTGTTCGAGACGGTCCAGAGCGCGGGTGTATTTATCGTCGCTTGTGATGGCGGCAATCGCGGGCAGGGCCGAAAGCGCCCGGCCGGAAACGACGGATATGGATTTGGCGAGCGTGTCGTAGTCGAGCTTTTGCGGGAAACCGCCGTCCGGGTTTTGCTGGGCAAGGGCCCAATCGGCGCAGCGGACGGCGGCGTCATGCCAGTCCGCGCGGTCGGCGTTTTCCTGTTCCTTTAGCTTCGCCCAGGTCTTGAGCATGTAGTGGGCGATCATGAAATCCATATCGACCTTGTAGCCGGGATTTGTGCCGCGGTCGTCGCTGTTGAACTCCTTCTTGTCCAGCAGGTAGGCCGTGTGCATGTAGCCGTAGAGCGGGCTTGAGGCGTCGTTGTTCTGCGCCTTGAGCAGGAAGTCCATCGACTCAAAGGCCCGCTGCCGCCACAGGTTGTCGCCGGTGTCGCAATAGAGCAGGTACTCAAACCATGCCGACATGGCCGACACGGGCAGATAGACCGCCGCCCAGAGGTCTTGGATCTGATAGCCCATTCCCGGGTGCCAACTGTTGGCGCTGCGGCGGCCGTTTATATAAAGCGCAAGCGCCTCGTCCGGCGTGCGGACGGACATGGGCTCGACCTTGTAGTGGTTGTGCGTTATCCAGGACTGGACCAGTTGGGTGACGGCGTCCACGCTGTTGCCGGCGTCGCTGGTGAAGATCTGGAGGGGCAGGGTGTACTGGATGCCGGGCTGGAGTCCGCCGCCGCACAGCCGATACTGCGGCGGGATGGTGCCGTCTTGAAAGAAGAAGCCGGTCGCGCCCGTCCAGGTGGTCGGGTTGAGGTAGTCGAAGGTGGGGTCCATGCCGAAGAGCACCGCGCGCGACATATCCTCGCGGAACAGCAGCACCGCCGGGACCCCCACGCTCATCAGCCGGTCAATCTTCACCTCGGAGGCGTTTCCCGCAAAGGGATAGACCGTGCAGCGCCAACCCGAACCGGGGGCCGGGCAATACCGCGCGCATACCTCATAGCCGTTCAGGGCTTTGTCCACGCTCCACCGAAGCGTGACGGAGGTTGCAGGTGCCGTGTCCTTTGAGGGTGGCGCCGCTTCGGTCTCATAGGTAAAGGTGACCCCGTTTACGTCCGCCTTTCCGGAGGTGCCGGGGAGCCAGCGCACGTCATCCGTGCCGATCTTGTGGATACCGATGATGCTATCAGGGGACGGTTCGGAAGCGACGGCACCCAAAGCCAGGGTTGCCAGCATAAGACGCACTGTCCACGTTGTGACCATGGAGAAAAACGGCATGATTTTCAGGTCCAGTTTTTTGTGGTCGCTCACGTAGTCAATGATCTGATCGTAGGTGCGCAGTGA
This sequence comes from Candidatus Hydrogenedentota bacterium, assembly GCA_903922535.1. Next base: position 334 of record CAIXUF010000100.1, on the reverse strand, counting down.
GAGGGTGGTGGGAATGAGCGGCACCAGCATGACATCGGATGAATTGAATACGTTCTCCGACACCAGGGAGAAACTGGGGGGACAGTCCAGGAACAGTACCTCGTAATCGTCCGCAAAGCGACTGATGAATTCTCTCATCCGCTTCTTGGGCTTTTTCTCACTGTCAAGAAACAGGTCCATATGCCGATAGGAAAAATCCGCCGGCAGCAGGTCCAGGTTCTCTATGTCGGTTTCCTTGACCAGATCGGCTATCGCCTTGGTCTTGAAAAGTTTCTTGGTTCCCCCCTTGACCACAGGCTTCACGTTGAAGTAGTAGCTGGCTGCCCCTTGGGAG
>CAIXUF010000099.1 GCA_903922535.1 Candidatus Hydrogenedentota bacterium | reverse complement strand
CGGCGCTCCCAGTAAAGCATTCCAGATTGAAGGCTTGTCGGTTACCGCGGGCGGCACCGCGATACTGCAGAAGGTCACGTTTGACGTGGCCGAGGGCGAGTCGCTGGCGATCATCGGGCCGAACGGCGCGGGCAAGACCACACTGCTGCGCAGCCTGATGCGCATGATCCCCGGCGTCACGGGAACCATCCGCGTGTTCGGCAGGCCGCTGGCGGCCTGTTCGCAGCGGGAACTGGCGCGCATGGTCAGCTATGTGCCGCAGGCCGAGGGCCGTTCGCTGCCGTTCGCGGTGCGCGAGTTCATGCTGATGGCGCGGTACCCGCACATGAGCCCCTTCTCGCATCTGACGGCCCACGACAACGAGGCTGTGGACCACGCGATGGAGCGCACGGGTGTGACGGCCTTTGCCGACCGAAACATGGACACGCTGAGCGGCGGGGAGCGGCAGAAGATCTTTGTGGCGGCGGCGCTGGCGCAGGAACCGCGCGCCCTGCTGCTGGATGAGCCGACCACCTGTCTCGACTACCGCCATCAGGTGGAAGTGCTCGAACTGGTGGAGCGGCTCCACCGCGAGGGTGGGCTGACGGTGGTGTCGGTGACGCACGACCTGAACCAGGGTGCGCTCGCGGGGGACCGCGTGCTGGCGCTGCGGCAGGGACGCACCACCTTCCACGGCACGCCGAAAGAACTGCTCGCGCATCCGGAGATGCTGTCGGGCATTTACGACACCGAATTCGACTACATCACCCATCCGCACACGGGCGCGACCATCGTCGTGCCGATCAAGGGGCAGCCATGAAGCGCCGCTGGATGCTGCCGCTGCTGGCCCTAATCGCATTGGCCTGCCTGATGGGCGCGCCGTTCGTCGGCATGAGCCACGTGCCGCTGTCCGCCGTGCTTGATCCCTTCGGCATGTCCGCCGAGTCGGTCGTGTTTTGGCGCATCCGCGTGCCGCGCGCGATCACCGCGTTTCTGGCGGGGTCCGGGTTGGCCGTCTGCGGCATGGCGTTCCAGGCGCTCTTCCGCAACCCGCTTGCCACCCCGTACACGCTGGGCGTGTCGAGCGGCGCGGCCTTTGGCGCGGCGGTGTACGTGCGGCTGGGGCTGGCCTTCACGCTACTGGGCGTGCCCGGTTCCTCCATCGCCGCCTTCGTCGGCGCGCTGATGACGATCCTGCTGGTCTACGGCCTGACCAAGGCGCGCGGCGGCTTCTCCACGTCCACGCTGCTGCTCGCGGGCGTGGCGCTCAGTTTCTTCCTGTCGAGCATGCTGCTCTCGGTCCAGTACAGCGCCAACCTGCACGACTCGTTCCGGCTGGTGCGCTGGCTCATGGGCGGGCTGGGCATGGTGGGCTACGATGCGCCGCTCAACGTGCTGCCCTTCGTGGGCACCGGCGTGGTGGCACTCGCGCTGCTGACCAACGAACTGAACCTCATCAACACGGGCGAGGACATCGCCATGAGCCGGGGCCTCAACGTGCACCGGTTCAAGCAGGGACTGTTCGTGGCCGTGTCGGTTACGGTCGGCGGCGTGGTGGCCGTGTGCGGGCCGATTGGGTTTGTGGACATGATGGTGCCGCACATCTGCCGCATGCTGGTGGGACAGGATCACCGGCGGCTCTTCCCGGCAACGCTGCTCTTCGGCGGCGCGTTCCTCACGGCCTGCGACGCGCTGTCGCGCACCGTAATCGCGCCGGTCGAGATTCCCGTGGGCATCATCACGGCGTTGCTGGGCGGGCCGTTCTTCTTGTGGCTGCTGTTGGGCGGACGACGTGGTAGAGCGGGAATTTGAAATGGGAGTATTCACCATGCGCGTTAATCGTAGAACCTTTCTGGGCACCTGTGCCGCGGCTGGCGCGGGATACTGTCTCACCGGCACAGCCGCTTTAGCGGCCACGCCGGGCAAGCGCCAGTACAATCTTTCCATTTCCATCGAAGCCTTGGAGAAGGAGCCGGAGCGACTGAAGGTCTTCGCGGATGCGGGCGGCACCCATGTGTGGGTGCCGGGCTTCTTCTACGGCCACTGGCCCGTGCCGCTGGACCAAGTGTGCGCATGGCGCAAACGCGCGATGGACATGGGGCTCGACGCGCAGATGATCAACATCCCCCTCGGCCATCCGGGCGACGCGCTGGGCTCGTCGAGCGGGAACTTTCCGCTGACCGGCCCCAAGTACTGGCACAACGGTCAGCGGCCCGACGGGAAGCTCTATTCGGGCACGTCGCTGCATGAGCCCGCCACCGAGGAGAACGTCGCCGCGCTGAAGGAAATGGCCAAGTGCGGCGTGTCGCGCGTGTTTGTGGACGACGACTTCCGGCTGGCCCCGTCACCGGGCCAAATCGGCGGCTGCTTCTGCAACGAGCACAAGGCGGACTTCCTAAAGAAGGGCGGCTATCCGGAAAGCGCGTGGGCTGAACTCATCGACTGCGTGAACCGGCGCGACCTCTCGCCCATCCTGCGCGCCTGGGTGGAGTATACCTGCGACCAGTTGACGGGGTGTTTCCGCGCAATGCAGGCCGCCTCGCCGACCGTCGAGATGGGCAACATGGTCATGTATTTCGGTTCCGAGAAGGCGGGCATCCGGTTAAAAGACTATCGCGGTGTGCCGCTGCGCGTGGGCGAGATGATGTTCCATGACGGCGATTTCGGCTCGGTCAAGGGCAAGACGGACGAGTTGTACTCCTGCCTCTTCCACCGCCGCTTCGTCACGCCCGAACTCGCCTACAGCGAAACCACGGCCTATCCCTCGGACAAGCTGTCGGCTGCGAACATGGCCGCCAAATTGGTTGTGTCGACCATCGCCGACGTGCGCAACACCATGTTCATGTCTGGCCTGACAGCGTTTCCCATGGCGCACTGGGACGTGCTCGGCCCGGCGATGCGCCACCATACGAAGCTGCACGAGCGACTCGCGGGACACACGCCCAAGGGGCCTTTCAAGCATTACTGGGGTGAGGCAAGCCGCTACGTGGGCGACGACAAACCCTTCAGCCTCTGCCTCGCGTCGGGCGTGCCCTTCGAGGTGGTTGATGCGCCGCCTGAGACGGGATGGGTGTTCCTGTCCGATGCGGACGCCAAACAGGCCGCCACGCAGAAACTCCCGGAAAAGACGCGTTGGGTGTCGCGCATCGCCGGCCCGCAGGGTCCCGGCGCACGCGTGATGGAAGAATCGCTCGACACCGTGTTTGCCCTCAAGCATGAGATTGCGGACGAGTTGAAAGAAGTGCCGCATGTGATTGAAGACAAGCCGGTGGTGTGCGCCTGGTATCCCACGGCCAAGGCAGTGCTGCTGTGGAATCTCTCAGAAACGCGGGAGAAACTCACGGTGCGCCTGGGCACGGTGGACCGGACCGCGGAGATAAATGCGCTGGGCGCGGATATTGTGGAACTGGCGTAAGAATCTTGACCACATAGATCGCAAGAACACAAAGACAAAAACGCCCGGCCACCGCTTATGCTGATGACCGGGCGTTGTTTGTTCATTCTTGTCTGGTGCTGTCCTACTTCACCGGCACCTCAACCTCAGCCTCGGCGGGGCTGGCCACGCCGGTCTCATCGGTTTCTGTCTCAAAGGTGACTTCCGCCTGCTCGGGTTCGGGGGCGGGCCGCTCAAAGACGCACTTGTCACCGTCGCAGTACATGTCCTGCACCTCGTCGGTGTTTACATTCTCGAAGTTGAGCGGGCCGAGTTTGGCCTTGGCACGCTCGTAGACCTCCTTGGTGATCTCCTGATAGGGGGCCTGGGCGTAGCTGTGATCCTTGATTGGCAGGAAACTAATCGACTTGAGCCGCGTTTCGTACAACTCCAGGATCTGGGGGATCTCCTTCGCCTCTTCGGCGTTGAAGGTAATGGTGGCGCTCACCTGGTTGTCGGCCCAATAGTACTGCATCTGGGCGACATTTTCGACCTGTTCCCAAACGGACACGCCCTTCTTGGAGCGCTGGAAGTAGGTCTCATGCACCGGGAAATAGACCACCCAGGTGTTGTCGCCGTAGACGGACTCCTCAAGGCGGTACCCGGCGCGGCGCAATGGTTCGACGAGCGGGCTCGTCTTGTCGATGCGGATGGTGCGGTGGTAGTACTCGGAATGGGCGTAGTGGATGCCCGGCGTCACGCCCGGCAACAGCGACACGGTGCCACTGGGCTTAATGCTGGTCTTCTTGATGCTCTCGGGCACGCACAGCCACTGCGAGTAGATGCGGTCCAGCTTGCCGATGTACTTGTAGCCCTCGTCGCACCAGCGGAAATGCTCGCGGCGGCCGTGGCGCTGGAAGCTCTCGATGATGCCGGACTGGCTCAGGCCGATGCGGCGGTTGCGCAGCATGATCGCGTTGGTGCGCTCGATGTGCGTCGGGATCAGGGTCACGGTCTTTGCGTAGAGGTAGGCGAACTTGAGTGTGCGCTTGTATTCGTCGAGCGTCTCGTGGCGCGAGGGGAAGGTTTCCACGAGGTTGCAGATCTCGTAGGACTCCAGACTCTGCTCGGCGCAGGGGTTGGTGCCCGCAACCTTGGCGTCGATGTAGTTGGGGCCGTCCTTCACGCGGCCGTAGGCGCGCGCGTTTTCAAGCCAGAAGTAGCCGGGCTCGCCGTTCTTGGCCGTCTGCCCGCCGGCGCTTGCATAGTCCATGCCCTCGCGGGCGATGATGCTGTTGTTGGACGCCCAGCGCCAGGCCGTCAACTTTTCCTTGTGCAGGCTGGGATCTTTCAACTGAAGATATTCAAGGTCGTCGGGCTCGCCCAGGGCAAGCTCGGCCGTGCGGCGCACACCGCCCGACACGACGCACTTGCCGATGACGTTCATGAGGTCCGTGATGTCCGTCGACGAGACCTGGTGGCCCGCGCGCGGCGAGAGGATCTTGTCGATGTTCTGGACACACTCGATGAGCGGCGCGGGACCGGGCGCGATGCCGCCGAAGGTCTTGATGACCGAGCCGCGCTCGCGGATCTTCGCGTAGTCCACGTGCGCGGGACGGCGCGCCTTGCCCACATAGGCGTTGAGCACGACGCGGACGAGGTCGGTCCAGCCCTCTTTCGAGTCCTCGACAACATGGGTGTACTCGCCGATTTGCGGCGTCTGGATGGTCAGTGTGCCCGCGCCCTTGGTGTCGAAGGCCACGCCCGTTCCGAGCATGGACAGGTCCATGAGGAAGCAGAAGGGCTCGGCGAAATCGGTCTCCAGCTCGTCTGTGGACACGAAGGCGCAGTTGTTCAGCGCGCCCGAGCCCCGCTCGTAGATGTAGTCCGAGCCCATCATCCACAGGCCGCGGCCCGGCGGCAGGAACTTGAAGTCCCACATCAACTTGAACATTTCCTGGGCGGACCGCTGCGCCTTTTCAGGCTTCCACGGCAGTTTCAGGCTCATGCAGTGGTTATGCTGGATGGTGTAGCACCCCTCCACCACGCGCCGCACGGTTTCCCAGTACTCCTCGGTGCGGCCCGCCCCGTCGTCTATCACCCGGGCATAGGTCCGCTTGAACGTAATGTAGCCCAGTGGTCCCCACTGCGGCTGTCTTCCCCTGTAATCCCCCAGGAATTTCTCAGAGAGCTTGAATCGCTCACGCACGGTAAACATTGTCGTCGGTCTCCTCGGTCGTTTCTCTCTTCCTTAACACTAAACGCTGCAAAGTTCGGTTGAAATCCGCTCACACCTTCCGGTGCTGCGTGCGCACCCAGGGCAAACCGTCAACCTCCTCCACTTCATAATCGGCGAAGACGTTCGGATAGCGGTCAGAAACTATCCGGTACACCTCGCCGAACAGATACCGTATTTCCTCCTCCGCATGGGGGTCGGTGCGGTTTTCGATCACATGCCGCAACGCCCGGAAATTGCACGACCAGCCGATGGTCGTCGCCAGGCCGATGGGCGCCACGCGCCGGAACGCCGAGGTCAGTTTCTTCTTCACGTCGAAGCGGATCTCATCGTCAATCTTGTAAACCTCGGCCAGTTCGCGCTGGATCGCCTCCAGGTGCTCGAAGGTCCGGGCCAGGATCGCCATGCCCTCGTCGTTTTCCTGAATCTGCACCGGAATGTAGGCCGAAAGCGTGTCGAGCCTTACAAACCGCAATGACTCCTGCGACATGGCCGTGCCGGAACGGTGCCGCACCAGTTCGTGGGTCACCACACGGCTGACGTCGGCGAAGATGAAATTCATCGTCGCATGTTCCAGCACGCTGCCGTGGCCAACCCGGATAATGTTTTCCATATAGGCCGCGTTGCCCTGGCGCACGCGGGTCACGTTCGGGTTAAGTCCCGGCTCAAAAGAGCGATAACACAAACGGCCCATGACCTCGCACACGCGCTCCCCGTCGCTCGGGGCATCCGTCGTCCACTGGGAAACCCCCAAGTGGTCGAGATACCCCTGCATCCCCTCTTCGATTGCGCGGGTCTCACCCACCAGGAAGACTTTCGGTTTCACAAAATTCATTCTTGCGCTGTCCTTTAATGCACACCAGATGCCCTCGCGGGCGTTTCGGAGATTCCGCACTTTCTCCGGCGATCCATTTCCTTGGCACACCTCCGCAAGGGCTCTGGAGCGGGGATGAAATATAGCAACCGTTGGAGGCATTGTAAAGCCAATTCTTGCTGGCGCAACCAGGAGCCGAATTAGCATTTTTAACACACACAAGGAGTTTTGCGGTATGCCATATATAGTGTGATGTTAATCTTCTAACTACAATATATTGTGTCTTTCCATGCCTTCTGGCAAAGATGCGCAACTGCGACCAGAATCCTTTGGATCGGCGAGATCACATACGAAACCCAAGTGCATTGGACCGGGCTAAGTCCGCATTTGTTCATCATTTCCAAACATTTCCTGAGACCTCCCAAGACTGCTTGAAGGGGTATCGGGCACAGATAAGGCGTTACAGAGGCGTTGCTCCAAGTCCTACTCGAAAGGGTCAACTTTCCTAGGGTTGGCTGTCTCACTCTTCTCAATATATGGTGTCTCAGTCCTGTATAATTGGAAATATACACAATATATTGTGTATAAGCCGTTGCCACTGAACTTCCTAGAGGGGGCTGAATTGACAGGCCCATCGTCCAGACCGTCTGTCTGTCTTGCGCTGCCGCGCAACCCTGCGTCAGTTTCTTTCCCCCGAAGGCTTTTCGAGCGTGTATCCGCGCCCGTCGCGTGCCCCGGACAACAGCAGTTGTCCCCCGCGCGGCAGCGCGAGAATGCCGCCGTGTTGATCCGTTCGCCACAAATGCAGGTTCCGGGCGTCATAACGTTCGGCCACGCCACGCCCCAATGCGGGAAGACGGCCCGTGTCGCGGGTAGACACAACCACGGCGCTTGGACGCACCGCATCGAGAAAGGCGGCGCTGTTGGAGGTGGCCGACCCGTGATGGGGCGCCTTCAACAGGTCTGCACGACAGTCACCGGCACTGAGCAGTCTTTCCGCCGCCGCCTCGATGTCGCCTGTAAAAAGCACACGCCCTTCCCCCCATCCCACCCGAAGCACGAGTGACTGGTCGTTTTCCTTGCCACCCGGAATCGGAGCTGCGGGCGGACTGAGCACCTGCACCTGCGCACCCGGCAGGGGGATTTCGGTGCCGGCCACAACGCGGTGCACCGGCACACCCCGGCGCTGGCAGGTGTCCAGAAACAGCGTCTCCAGTTCGCCGGTCTTCTTCCCGGCCGGGGCAAGCCATGCCGCCCCCACAGGGAAGTGTTCGACAATGTATAACAGTCCGCCCAAGTGGTCGCTGTCGGGGTGGGTGGCAATCACGGCGTCCACCCGTCCAATACCGTGGGCGCGCAGATAAGGGGCAACGGTCAGTTTGCCCTGGTCAAAACCCTCCTGGCGGTCGCCGCCGTCGATCAACGCGACTGCGCCCGTGGGCGTGACGACACACGCCGCGTCGGCATGGCCCACATCGAGAAAATCTATCCGGGGCGTTTGCGTCCACCGGGGCCAGAACAGCACCGCGAGCAGCGTCATTGCGGCGGCGGTCAGCCACTGGCGGCGTGTGCCCGGCACGGACGCGGTGATGCGCCGATACACCAGAAACATGGCAACAAACCACAGCCCCAATCCAAATGCGGTGGGCCGGGGTACGACGAAATGGCTTGCGGGCATCGACGCGCCGAATGCGACGGCGCGCTCAGTGAGCCAAACGGCGAACCATAGTGCGTACCCTGGCAACAGGGCCGCTGTGGGCCAGACCGCCGCCGTGATGACCGTGGCAAAGGTCAGGTAGAGCACGACGCCCAGCAGCGGCACCACGGCCAGATTGGCCACCAGTCCTGCCGCGGGCAGGATGTAGAAACTCCATGCGGCAACGGGGCCGCAAAGCAACTGCGCGCCGATCGTGGCGGCAAGGCCCTCGCGCGCCATGCGCGGCAGGCGCGACAGCATGCCCGCCACGGGAAGCTGAAACAGCAGCAGCGAGCCCATGGACAGGTAGGAAAGGATGAAACCGAGATCGAAGAGGCTGGCCGGATCGAAGGCGAGCATAAGGAACCCGGAGAGGCCGAGCGCGGTGAGCGTGTCCGGTTCGCGGTCAAACAGTTCGTATGCCAGCACGGCCGCGACCATCCACATGGCCCGCAGCGTGGGCGGCTGCGCGCCCGCGGCCAGCGAGAACACCACCACGCCCAGCAGGGCGAACACCGCCCGAAGCCGCCTGGAGCGGATGAAGAGGCCCAGCACGATCGGAAAGCTGATGTAGATCAGGCCGACGTGCATGCCGCCCACGGACAGCACATGTATCGTGCCCGACGCGACAAACTGCTGGTACAGTTCGCCGTCGAACTCGCTGCGTTCGCCGAGCCACACGCCCAATACAAACGGCAACGCCTCAGGGGGCACGACGGCACGCAACAAATCGCCCTGCGCCTGACGCAAACGCGAAATCCAGTACCGCCACGAGACACGGGCAACGCCGATGCGGACAAGGCTGTCGCCGTTGACGGCCATGCGGGTAAAGATCGCCGCCTGGCGGCAGCGGTCCTCAAGACTGGTCACGCCGAAGTTGACCGGGCTGATGTCTGACCGAAGTTTGCCCGTCACGCGCACCCGCTCGCCGTCATACAAGGGTGCGGCGGGCTTGTTCCAATAAACCAGGCAACGCCCGAAACAGGGTGTCACCTGGTCCCCCTCGACCTGTGCGGTGGCATTTAACACAAAGCGCAGCCGTTCCATGCCGGGAACAAAGACCGGTGTTTCGGAGGCCACCCCCTCCAACTGGGCAACCTGGCTGGGTCGGTCCACGGCGCGGCAGAATAGCGCGTCCCCGTCGCGCGGCGGTGCGCGCAGCGCCCACTCGGAACAGCCCAAGGCCATGCACAGCAGCAGGAGTACGGCCCGGTCACGCCAGGGAAGCCGAACAACCATCCAAACTGCGGCAACAACCGCAAACAACGCGGCCAGCAAAGCCCCAGCGCCCGGCCCCGGCAGCCAGGCAGCCATACGGATGCCCAAGGCAAGCCCAATCGCCATCCACACCCAATGCCGGTTCACAGGCCGTTCCCCGCCGCTTTCCAGTTAGCGCCACTACGGCGCAGTGCATGGCGACTATGGTAAGCGCGGCGGGCATGAGGGTCAAGCGGGAGCGGAGCCGTGAATAAGTGGGGTGCTTGGAGCGAGGCGGAGATCACCATCCTAAGGGCCTTCCACAATTGTGCGGCACCGAAACTTCGCACTCCGTCATTCCCGCGAAACGAGGTTTCCACCAATCACTCCGTTTATGGAGCCGGCTGTGTCGTTTTGGTACAATTGACTGCGACAAGGAAGGCGGTGCTTCAATGCGGCACACCGAGAAAACGGAGTTCAAGATCCTCGTGGCCTGTGCAGATTTGGCCTACGGGCAAACCCTGGATGGGTTTTTAGAGCGGCCGGGCCGCTCTGTTGAGCGCTGCCATGACGCCCAGGGACTGCTGCGTCTGGCCTCACGGCGGACCTATGAGGTGATGGTGCTCGACCTGGCGCTGGATGAGCAGAGTTCCATGGACATCGTGTCCTTTGTCCTGCAGAAGAACCCTGCCACGCGGCTCATTCTTCTGTTTGACCCGGAGCGGATGGATCGGGCGCTTGAGGGCATACGTTTGGGCGCTTTCTTCTACCTGCCCCGCAGTTGCACCCCTTCGGATGTGGCGTTGGTGGTGGACAAGGCGGCCCAGAACATGTCAGCGCAGTCCACCGTGGACGCCTACGAGCAGACCGTTTTTGAGGAGTTGGTGGGCCGCACCGAGGCGATGCAGCGGGT
>CAIXUF010000098.1 GCA_903922535.1 Candidatus Hydrogenedentota bacterium | reverse complement strand
TGCCAAGCCGGGTGCCCTTGCCATGGACCTTGATTCGAAGGAGGCTCGCTCTCATCCGCCCTTCGGGCACCTTCTCCCTCAGGGAGAAGGCTGTCCGCCGTTCTGGCATGAGAGCGCCGCAATTGCAGACAGGCCGATTTGACCTTTGGCGTTCGAGCGCGAAACCTCTCCTGGGGGAGAGGGCAGGGTGAGGGCGGGCCGCTCGCATTGGCGGGGTCTAGGCCAAAATGAACTGCAGCTTCGATCACCTCGCCTGTTGCCTTGCGCCTTCATTTGTTGGAGAAAGTCTTGGCGCCCATCCGCAAGCCGGGGGAGAAATAGGCGGAGCTGGCCTGTCTGGCTTTGGCGACTTCGATCAAGGCTTTGCACGCGTTGCGGACACGGGCCAGCTCATACATTTCCTCGCTGATGTCGACATTGGAGCTTTCGAGGTACCCCTGCATCAAGGTCCCCATCCCCAGTTCTCCCGGGTTCGCCATTTCTGATGCCCCGGAAAGGGTTGTCTCCTTGAATAAACTGCCTGCAATGGCCTCCAAGCCTGAAGGGTTTGCGAATCGGCATAACTGCGCCTGAAAACTTTGCATGCCACCATCAGATATACAGCTGACCAAGCCGCTGGCGCTGACGACAAAGGAGGTCAGGCCGCGGGGAATGGGTTGAAATCCGCCTTGGAGGGGCAAACCATTGCAGTTCGTTATTTGCCCGTCACAGGCTATTCTGAACGATCCATCGCGTGTATAAGCCCGGGTCCCGTCGGGCAGTTTGACTTCGAAGAAACCATCGCCAACAATGGCGACATCCAGCCGTTCCCCGGTGTAAACGGTGCTTCCATTGGAGAAAATCCGACGCGTGCTAACAACCTGCGCGCCTTGGCCGCAAGCCATGCCCTGAGAAAACGCCGACTCAGATCCGCTAAGCGATATTCCGCCAAGATCCTGGAACTCCACCCGGCACCGCTTGTAACCGGTTGTGTTGGCGTTGGCGATATTGTGCGCGATGACATCCAGGCACAATGCATAGGCCCTGTGGGCATTGTACTCAACGGCAGTCGTGGAATCAGGAAAGAAAGGGGCCGTGTCGCCGGGCAGCGGGCATGCGGCGGATTTTGCCTGCGGATGCTGGCAACCGGTTAAAACAATCGCCAGGGCCGCCAGGATCGAAGCCTCCATCCAAGGATGGATTGTTCGCTGCCATCGATATTTCACAGCGTTGAAATGGCGCCGCCTATGGTTGGTCTCAGCGACAGATTTTGTCTGACATCTGGCGGCATACACCACCAACCCTTTGTGCCTGCATTGCATCATGCTGGAACAGCGAAGCATGGGTTGTGCCATCGTCGCGCCGCAGCCCGCTTCCTGCGCGCGGTGTGCAGAACTGCTAGGAATGCAACCACATGCAAGCAACCGAAACGGTAGCCCATCCAAAATGCCGCGGATTTGTCTATAAGGAATTACTTGCCCGGCTGCCGCCGAATTCGCAGACGCGCACCGGAACGGCGCCAAAGCCCGCCGCCGGGGACCCTTGGGCTGCATTTGCCAGCTTCAGTTTGTCGTCGTTTTTTCGTTTGAATTATCCAGGTTAAGCAGTAAGTTTTCCGTGGTGAGCGATGAACACCGGTCCAAGTACTGGCGTTGAGGCGTTCGTGCCAGGGCGTCTGGACTTTGCTCCACGAGCAACGAATCCTGAAATCAGGAGCGCCGGCCTCCTTGTGGGATCGCTCACCCTTTTTAATTTATGGGCATCGCATTGAAATGGAAGGAGAAGAAAGCTGCATTTCTTCGCCGGAGATAACCGCCTGCGGGCGGTTTAGATCCTTTTCTTTCAACACCCATCTGCCACGGTCGCCACTCCCTGAATGCCCCATGCGTATCGGAACCTTAACGATCTTGTCCAACTTGTTTCTGGCGCCGCTGGCCGGCTACACGAACCTCCCCTTCCGACTGGTGCTGCGTGACTTGGGTGGTCTTGGCCTGGCGACGACAGACCTGGTCAACGCCCGGTCGTTGCTGGAGAAAAATCCCAAAGCGCTCAAATTGATCGAGACTACCCCAGCCGACCGGCCCCTTTCCATCCAGCTCTTTGGATCTGTGCCGGAGGAGATGCGCGACGCGGCAGCGGCGGCCGCATCCATGGGGGCATCCGTCGTGGACATCAACATGGGCTGTCCGGTTCGCAAGGTCT
>CAIXUF010000097.1 GCA_903922535.1 Candidatus Hydrogenedentota bacterium | reverse complement strand
AGCGCGTTCTCGTCGCCGAACAGCTCGCGCTTGAGCGTGACGCCGATGACGCAGACGCGGTTGTTGCGCTCGATGTCGCGGTCGGTGATGAAGCGGCCAATCTGCGTGTACAACTGGCGGACGCGGTCAAAGTCGGGCGTGGTGCCGAAGGTGAGCACGCTGCGCGAGCGCTTGCCGTAGCGGACACTGGTCAGGCCCATGATGTTCGCCGCCACGCCGGTCACGCCCATCGCCTTGCGCTTGATGGTCTTGGCGATTTCGTAGGTGAGCTTGTGGTTGCTGCCGGCCGTGATGGGGACGATGCCCACCGTCTCCTGCTTTCCCGGCGTGATGATCAGGATGTTGCTGCCCATCACGGCGAACTCTTTCTGGACGTACGCCTGGACGGACTCGCCCAGCGCCACCAGCAGGATCACGGACATGACGCCGATGATCACGCCGAGCGTGGTCAGCAGCGACCGCACCTTGTTCTGGGCGATCGAGTGAATGGCCGTGAAGAAGTGGTCCAGGCCGCGCATCAGTCCTCCAGCGCCTCCACCACCTGCACCTTGCAGCCGTTCTTGAGCGCCTTGAGCGAGATCGACGTGACAATGGTGTCGTCCACCTTGAGGCCGTCGAGAATCTCACGCTGGTCCCAGTTGCCGATGCCCGTCTTCACGTCGAGCTGCACCGCGCGCTCGCCCTCCACGACATAGGCGTAGCGGTCGCGCACGAGCGCCTCGCTGGGCACGAACGGCACGTCCTCCTTCTTGTCCGTGATGATTGTCACGTCGGCCGACATGCCGTGCCGGAACTTGTCCATGCCCTCGTCGATGCTGACCTTGCACATCAGGCTGCGGCTGAGCTGTTCCGCCACGGTGACGACCGGGCTGATGTACGTGAGGGTGCCCTTGAACATTTTGCCGGGCATGGAGTCGATTTCGATTTCGGCGGGCTGGCCGATCTTGAGCGCCTCAAGGTTCGCCTCGTCGAAGGGCGCCTCAATGTAGGCACCCTCGGCCTGCACCATGTAGACCACGGGCATGCCCATGACCACCGCCTCGCCCAACTGGCAGATGACCTTGGCGACGGTGCCCGCGAAGGGGGCGCGCACAAAGGTCTTGTCGCGCATCGCCTGGGCGGTGTTCAGCGCGGCCTTAAGCTGCTCGATGTTTGCCTCGGCGATGTGCACGTCCTCGTCGCGCAGCAGCGCCTCGCGCTGGCCCGCCTCGGCCGCCGCCTTGGCGTCGCGCGCCGACTTGAGCGCCAGCGACGCCTTGTCGTAGTCGCTCTGGGAGATGGCCTGCTTTTCGGTCAGCGCCTTGACGCGGCTGAAGTCGGACTGGGCCAGTTCCAGGGTGGATTCGGCGCTGCGCATTTTTATTTCCGAGACCTCGCGCGCGATCTGCGCCGCGATGCGCGCCTGGCTGATGCGCGATTCGCCGACCCGCTGGTTGGCCAGGGCCAGTTCCACCTGCGCGTCCAGCTCCGCGTGGGCCAGTTCCAGCAGCGGCGCGCCCTCGGCGACGGTGTCGCCCTCCTTGACATGCACCGCCCCGACCGTCCCGATGCCGCCCGCGGCCACCTTCGCGGTTTTCGGCGCCGTTACCGTGCCCGACGTGATCGCGGCCACCGTTTCGGTCACCATTCCCCGCGTCACCTTGGTCACGGTCACCTTCAGGGGGATCTCGCGCATGGAATAGGCCACGCCGCCGCCCACAATCAGCGCGGTCAGTCCGAGCCAGAACAGGGTGCTTATGATTTTCTTCGTCACACTTGCTTCTGCCATATGTCACTCACTATCTTGCCGTCGCGGAAGCTGATGACACGCTGCGCATGCGCCGCCACGTCGGGTTCGTGGGTCACCATCACGATGGTGTGCCCCTTTTGGTGGAGTTCCTTGAATATGGCGAGAATGGCCTCGCCGCTATGGGTGTCCAGGTTGCCTGTCGGCTCGTCGGCAAAGATGATGCTCGGCTTGTTCACCAACGCCCGGGCAATGGCCACGCGCTGGCGTTGGCCGCCCGAAAGTTCGGCCGGCCGGTGGCCCATGCGGTTGGTCAGGTCCACCGATGCCAGCGCTTCCTTTGCCCGGTTGGTGCGCTCGCGCCGGGGCACGGCCCCGTACATCAGGGGCAGTTCAACGTTGTCCAGTGCCGTGCTGCGGGCCAGAAGGTTGAAATTCTGGAAGACGAAGCCGATTTCGCGGTTGCGGATTTGCGCCAGTTGGCCCTCGCTGAATTCACTGACTTTGTGGCCGTTCAGCCAGTAGTCGCCCGAAGTGGGGCGCGAAAGGCAGCCCAAAATGTCCAAAAAGGTCGTCTTGCCCGACCCGGAGGGGCCCATCACGGCCACATAAGTGCCCCGCTCGATGGCCAAAGACACACCGTCCAGGGCATGTAATGAATCCAGGCCCATGGTGTAAACTTTATGCAAATCACTAACCGTGATGAGACTGTCGTCGTGGGAAACGCTCATGGCAAGGGTATGTTAGCATACTGGCAGGGCTGGCAGCACGTTGGTTGCACCTATTTCACTGTTGTAGTGACCCAACTAGGGAGGTCAGAACGATGGGCGGTGCTGTGAACGGGCGGTTCTTGGGGTTGCTCTTCCTTTCGGTCTTGGCGCTCGCCGGGTGTTCGTCCCCCCCCGGAATAGGCGTTTCCAACACCTCCCTGGCCTTTGACCGCAACGAGCGGCCCATGTTTTTGGATGTGTGGAACACCAACACCGGCATGGCCACCCTGACTATTACCGCCAACCCCTCGGATTCCTGGATTCTGGTGGATCCGGCGGTATTTTCGAGCAGCGCGCCGCTGTCCGGCGGCGTCGTTGACAAGGTGGCAGTGCGCGTGGCCGTTGATCGGACCCGGCTCTCCAAGGGCAAGCATACCGGCAGCATCCGTTTTTCCGGGCAGGGTGTGCGTCCTGTGGACGTTGAGGTGTCGGTCATCCAGGACACGGACAACAGCGGCGGCCTGTCGCTGCTGGATGTTCAGCCCCTGTACAGCAAACCCTATCTCATGGAATTCTCTTTTGCCGTGCGCGACCAGGATGGCCAGACGGTGAATGCCGAACCCGGACAGTTCAGCGTGCTGGCCTGGGAAGACGGCCAGCCGGTGGACGCCACGGTGAACGGCCTGCACCTCCAGCGCATGGCCTCGCGCCAGTTGCGGACGGAACTGGTCCTGGACTACAGCGCGGCCATGCAGTCCGTGCCCGGCGCCATCACCGCAATGGAGGACGCCGCGTCCAACGTGTTCCTGCCCGCGCTCAACGAGGATGCGCTCGTGGCGGTGAGCGAGTTCCACCGAGACGACCGTGATTCCGAACTGGTTTCCGTGCCCAGCGTCAACCGCGACTACACCCGTGCCCGCATCGCGGCCATACAGTCCGAATACGTGCTCAACTTCCAGTCCGGCGCGCGCGTGTACGACGCCATCGACGCGGCGGTGCGCCGTTTCGGCCCGGCCGACCCGGCGCGCGAGGACCGCTACGTCGTGGTGTTTGCCGACGGCCGCGACACTTCCAGCCTGACCACGCCCGACGCGGTGGTGGCCGGGGCGCTGGCTGCGGGGGTGGCGGTGTATGCCGTGGGCT
The DNA here is from genome assembly GCA_903922535.1 of Candidatus Hydrogenedentota bacterium. Next base: position 1,001 of record CAIXUF010000097.1, on the reverse strand, counting down.
TTGGGCCCGGCTCGGCTGACGGGCTGCTGGCCGGCATCGCGGACCGCACGGGAGGCGCGCTGTTCGCCGCCGCGACCGTGGACGATCTGGCCGCCGCGTTTCAGCGGATTGTGGAGGAACTGCAAAGCCGCTACGTTCTGCGCTGGGCCACGCTGCGCCGTGACAACCGCCAGTTCTACCCGTCTTTCAGCGTGTCGATCGGCGGAGTGGCCGGCGCCCACACGGCGCAGTCCGCCTACGACGCCAGCGCCTGGTCGGGTGATGTGTTGCGCGGCCGGCTCAGGCTGGTCTCGTCGGACAGCCAGGACAAGACCACCCTGTTCCTTCGGGCCGACTACGTGCCGCGCAACGTGACGCGGTTCCGGCTCTGGCTCCAGACGGGTCAACCGTTCAGCGCCTCGCTGGTGGAGGCCGCCGACGACGGACTGGCCGGCGGCTGGCAGTTGACCTATCAGGAAAGTGCCGCCGGCCGCTGGGTCGAGTTCTGGAGCCCTGACAACACCCCCGTTCCCTTTGCCGCCTTCGGGCCGCTGCTCCGGATTGATTTCAACGGGCTTTTCGACAACCCGGTCTCGGGTGTCTTTGTCGACAACAGTGTATATGTCAACGGCCAGACCTTCGCGGTGGACGATGTCCCCGCGGTGGTTCCGCCAAGCCGGTAAGTGTTCAAGGACCCAAACAGGCCCGGCGGCCCTTGAGGGCGGCCGGGTGGAGGTGTGTCCCGATGCACGTTTCGACATGGGTGAAGCGCGCCGCGTTCGCGGCGGCACTGATCGTGCTGGCGGGCTGCAAGCACGATGCGGTCCGGGTGTCGGTCGAGTCTCTCGACTTCGGCGGCACGGCGTCGGTCCAACAGATGGACCTGTGGAACGGCGACCCGAATCTGGACAAGATGGAGGTGGACATCAAGCCGTCCGATCCGTGGATTGTGGTCGATCCCGGCAGCGTGTCCAGCAACGCGCCCCAGTCGGAGACGGAAGGGCTGGACAAGCACGGCATTT
>CAIXUF010000096.1 GCA_903922535.1 Candidatus Hydrogenedentota bacterium | reverse complement strand
GTGCCAGTCACGCGACCGTAGCGGCCCCGATTCTCAAGAAGCATGGTTTCAACGGCACGTTCTTTGTTTCGGACGCCTATTTGTTCCGCGAGCGCAAAGATTGGTATATGACGTGGCGGCAGATCAGGGCCATGGCCGAGGATGGTTTCGAGATCGGCAATCACACCCGGGGACATGGACAATTATCGCATACGGATGTTGGAGGCTGCCAGGCTTATGTGTGGACCCTGGAAGACGAAATGATCGCCAACCGGATTCCCAAGCCGACGACCTTCTGCTGGCCGTTCTATATTATCAATACGCATTTCTACCCGCTCTTGAGCAGTTGGGGATATGTTTTCGCACGTGGCGGCTATGGTCGGGTCTATCGCCCCGCCGTGGACAACCCGTTCGATGTCCCCTCGTTCGCCGTGGGCGGCGTGGGCATGACCATGAAGGGTTTCATCAGTGCCGTTCAGCAGGCCACAGCCGGCAGGGTGGTGGTGCTCTGTTTCCATGGCACGCCGGATCTGGAACATGCCGCCGTCGGAACCGACCCTGATCTGTTCGAAGACATGGTGGAGTACCTGAAGGACAACCACTACAAGGTCATCGCCCTGCGCGACCTGACCGAATACATTGATACGGCAAAAGCGGCGAAACTTCCGCCGACCCAAGGGAAGCTCGAGAATCCGGGACCGGCCCTGCTGGTCAAGGGTGACAAACCGTATGTCCCGAAGAAGCGGGATCACAAGAGCTATGCTTTCCCAAGTGAGCTGACGGCTCCTTGGACGGTGAAAGAGATCTATCGCTTGCGCTTGCCGGATTCTGTCTATGGTGCGCTCAACGGCTCCACCATCACGCTCTATGTGCCCACCTCCACTGAGGTGAAGTCGCTCGCTCCGACCTTTGACCTGGCGCGTTTCGCCACCGCGAATCCGCCTTCCGGCACGGTGAGGGACTTCACCCAGCCGCAGACCTATACCATCACGGCCCAGGACAAATCCACCCGGGACTACACCGTGCAGGTGGTGACGACCGCCGTCCCCATCCACTTCACCTGGGCGTCGAATAATGCCGGCAAGTTCGATGACGCCGCGCAATGGAAGGATAATCTGGGTGCTGCGTCGGCCCCTGCCGCCGGCGGCAATTCCGACACCATCCTCAATTTCTACACGGGGGCCAGATACGAGGTGACCAGAGCATCCGCGGACGATTTCGTGCTCAACCAGCTCAATTTCGGACGCTCCGCTCTGACGCTCGCCAGCAAAGGCAATTTGGTCTTCTCCAAAAGCGGCTCCTTTTCCACTTTGCCCTGCATGAACAGCCAGAATCGGGCCGAAGTCAGGATTAACGCGCCCATCAGGCTGGATGCCGATCTCACCATAGATGGACTCGAAACCGATGACACGCGCGTATTCCTGCCGGGCGCCATCTCTGGCGCCGGCGCTTTGATCAAGAACGGCCCGCACACGGTTTACATAACCCATGCGACCAACACCTACAGTGGCGGAACCACCATCAATGATGGCTGTCTCTCTATGCATCGGCAGGGAGTGGGGACGGGTCCTGGCGGCCCCCTCAAGTGGGAGGAGGGCAGCAGGAGCCCCACAATGACCGTTGTCCGCCTCAAAGTGCCCGACCAGCCCAACCTGCGCCGTCACGACCCGTGGTTGACATCCTGTCGGCTGGCCGAACTGAACGACCACGCGATCCTGACCGCCACACTCCGCTGTCCTGCGCCTGAGAAGATGGCGCGCGACCTCCTGGCGCGCTTCCGCGGTCTCGCCGGCGTCTTCGGCGCGGATGCCTTCGCCCTGCGCGAGATCGG
>CAIXUF010000095.1 GCA_903922535.1 Candidatus Hydrogenedentota bacterium | reverse complement strand
GGTGCCGCCTCGGCCAACTACACGCTGACGCAGCCAACCGGACTGGCCGCGAACATCACGGGCAAGACGCTGACCGTGGCCGGCGTCGCGGCGTCAAACAAGGTCTATGACGGGACCGTGGCGGCCGCGATCACCGGCGCTTTCACGCTGACGGGCATTGTTGGCGCCGATGTCGTTTCCGTGCAAACCCCGGCGGCCGGCACCTTCGCCGGCAAGGATGCGGGTGACAGCATAGCGGTGACGGCAGGATTGACGTTGACAGGCGCCGCCGCAGGCAACTACTTGCTCACGCAGCCGACCGCGCTGACTGCAAAGATCGCGACCGCGCCGCTGACCATCACGATCATCGGCAATCCCACCAAGGTGGTTACTGGAACCACGGACGCCACACTGACGTCGGCCAACTACAGCGTGGACGGCCTGGTGGGGGCCGAAAGCATCACGGTCACCAAGACGTCCGGCTCCTATGACAGTGCCGCCGCGGGTGCGAGGACGGTCACCGTCACATTGACTGCCGGTGATTTCGCGGTTGGTTCCGGCGTGTTGCTGGCCAATTACGGCTGGTCGCCAACCGTGACAGGCCCCGGCACGATTACCAGCAAGATCATTCCGACCATCACGACACCGCCCACGGCCGCCGCCATCACCTATGGCCAGGCCCTGAGCGACTCGACGCTGAGCGGCGGCACTGCCTCGGTTGCGGGCGCCTTCGCGTTCACCACGCCCGCGGCGGTTCCCAGCAACGCAGGCACTTATTCAGCCGGCGTGACCTTCACGCCGACGAACACGGCGACGCACGAGACCAAGGACTTTTTCGTAAGCATGACCGTCAATCACAAGGCGCTCACCGTGACCGGCGCGGCGGCGGCGTCCAAAACCTATGATGGGACCAACACGACCACCATTACCGGCGCCACGCTGGCGGGCGTGGTCGGCGCCGATGCCGTTCTCCTGCAGACCCCGATGGTGGGCACCTTTGCCATTGCAAATGCGGGCACAGGCATGGCGGTGACAGCGGGATTGGCGTTGACCGGCACCGACGCGGGCAACTACACGCTGACGCAACCAACGGGACTGACCGCGAGCATCGCCCCCAAGACGCTGACGGTGGCGGGCGCCACGGCGTCAGGCAAGGTTTATGACGGGACCACCGCAGCCACGATCACCGGAACCTTCGCGCTGACCGGGGTGGTTGGCACCGATGCCGTTTCTGTGCAGATCCCCGGCACGGGCACCTTTGTCGGCAAGAGCGCGGGCACGGACATTCCCGTGACAGCGGGGTTGACGTTGACCGGTGCCGCAGCAAACAACTATGTGCTGACCCAGCCGACCGGGCTGACCGCGAACATTGCGGCCAAAACGCTGACCGTGACCGGCGCAACGGCGTTGGACAAGGACTATGACGGGACCACGGCGGCTTCCATTGCCGGGACCCTTGTGCTGGCCGGCGTGGTGCTTCCTGATGCCGTTTCCGTGCAGACCCCGGCGACGGGCACCTTCGCCGACGCAAATGCGGGTTCAGGCATTGCTGTAGTGCCGGGGCTGACCCTCACCGCCGCCGACGCGGGGAACTACTCGCTGACCCAGCCGACCGGACTAACCGCGAACATCACGGCCAAAACGCTGACGGTGGCGATCGTCAACAATCCGACCAAGATATACAACGGCAACACCACCGCCACGCTGACGCCGGACAAATACAGTGTGACCGGCTTGGCAGTGGGGGACGGCATTACGGTCACCCAGACCGCCGGTCTGTATGCCAGCTCCGACATAGACACCCACATTCGCGTTGATGTGACACTGGCTCCGGGCGATTTCGCTGCCGATTCCGGCACGCTGTTGACCAATTACATTCTGCCGACGACGGCCACCGGGTTCGGAACAATCACCGGCAAACAGATTCCAACGGTCAACACTTGGCCGACTGCCACGGCGATCACGTTCGGCCAAACGCTCAACGCGTCGTCGCTGGCCGGCGGCGGGGCCTCGGTGCCCGGCGGCTTCGCCTTTACCGTGTCCGCCACGATGCCGCCCAGCGTGGGCAACTACGGCGCAGGCGTGACGTTCTCCCCGACGAACGGAAGCGTTTACGCCACCGTGTCGGGGTCCGTGGACGTGATGGTGAACAAGGCGACGTTGAGCATCACGCCGCCGAAGGCCTCGGCCATCAGCGCGGGCCAGGCGCTGAGCGCCTCGACCCTGACCGACGGCGCGGCCACCAATCCCTTCAGCGCCGCATCCGTTCCCGGCAGCTTCGCGTTTACCGCGCCGGGCACAAAACCTGCGGCCACAGGGCCGCAATCCGTGACGTTCACCCCCGTCGACACGGTTGACTACAATCCCCCCGCCGAGATCAGCGTGACCGTGACCGTGGTGCCTGTCGTTCTGGAAGTCACGCCTGTGAGCCCCGTGGAGATTGCGGCACCCGCCAGCGGCCCTGCCTCCTTTGACGTGCAGGCAATCAACGCCACTGGACAGCCGCATTACGCGTGGTACAAGAGTGACGGTTCCGGCAGTTGGACCCTTATGCCGGGCGAGGAATCGGCGAAACTGGTGTTTGATACCGTGACTGCGGAGGACGCGGGGCAGTACATGTGCGTTGTGTCCGACGATGTGACCTCGACGGAGTCGCCAGTCTTTACGTTGACGGTGGCCAAGGGGGTGCCGGTGGCCGGGC
>CAIXUF010000094.1 GCA_903922535.1 Candidatus Hydrogenedentota bacterium | reverse complement strand
TCAAGGACGCCGCCGGCAATGTCTCCGCCGGGACAGTTTCCGACATGATTACACTGGACCCGACGGCGCTGACAGCGGACATTGCGCTTGTATCACCGGTGGAAACGGGCGCAGATCAGATCGCGTTCAGCGTGACGTTCAACAAGCCGGTGACGCCAACATTCCTTCCGGTCGCCATCACTATGGTGGGCCTGGACGGCACCGTCGCCGTCACGGGGATGGACCCGGCGTACACCGTCACCGTGACACTGGCGGAACCCGACGCGGACGGAACGCTGGCCATTCATATCGACGACAGTGTCATGGATCATGCAAACAACCACTTTGGCGGCCAAACGTCGCCCGCGTGCCACATCTACAATTGGCGGCAGCCGTGGTTCACGCAGGAGCCTGCGCCTGCCCGAAAATACGTGGGCGACGGGCAGATCTTCACCGCAGAGGCGAATTGCGGCGCCTCCACGGTGACATACCAATGGAAATGGAACGCGGCGAAGGCCAACGGCCCGGCGGAAGCCGCATGGACGCTCAAGGATCTGGGCATTGCCAACTGCGGAGAATACTGGTGCGAGGCGACCTACGACGGCACGTCGCATGAAACCGGCCACGTCACACTGGACGTGAAGAACCGCATGCAGATCGCCGTTCAGCCTCTGGGCGCCGAAAAGTTGACCCGTCAGTCACACAAGTTCAGCGTTGCGGCAACGGGCGGCTACACCCCGTTGTCATACCAATGGTGGAAAGACGGTGTCATCATCCAGAATGCCACCGGTGAAAGCTATGAAGTGAAGGATCTCGCCGTTGACGACTCCGGCACGTATTGGGTGGAAGTCATTGACGCCAACGGCGACGTGACGCTGTCGCAGGAAGCTGTGTTGGCCGTGGCCCAAGGGATGCCCACCGCCACCGCGGGCGGATTGATCGTTTTGGGCTGTGTGCTGATCCTGGCGGGACGGCACGTTTCCCGGCAAAGATGACGAAGCCACCACCGTGAGAATGGACACTGCGGGCATCCAGTGAAGGGTCGGCCCTCCCCCACTTGTGCAACCGGGCATATGGGCAGAACTCTGCCCGGCGTTGGCGGGAGCGGCGGCCGCAAGATCCGCGGCAACTACGTTGACAACAACTCTATTGGGGACCTGAGCGGGGGTCGTTCACGATAACGCCATAAGGCAAATCATTTACGGCCAGTATTGGAAAGAGCCACAAGAGGCATCCACATTCCCCGAGAGGACGGGCCAGTCTCCAATACTACCCGTGTAGTTGACTTCCCGTCCGCTGCCGGGCACAATGCGCCCCATGCTGAACTCCCACGAACACTACATGCGTCTGGCCATGCGCGAGGCGGAACGCGCCATGGAGGCCGGAGAGGTTCCCGTCGGCTGTGTCATCGTCCACGAGGACCGCATCATTGCCAAAGGCCACAACCAGCGCGAACTGCTTCAGGACCCCACCGCCCATGCCGAACTGCTTGCCATCACCTCGGCGGCGGCCTATCTGGGCTCCTGGCGGCTTGAAGACACCCGCCTCTACGTCACCCTGGAACCCTGTCCCATGTGTTCGGGGGCCATCATCCTGGCCCGTATCCCGGAGGTGTATTTCGGTGCCACCGACCCCAAGGCGGGCTGCTGCGGCACATTGATGAACCTGCTTGAGGACAAGCGCTTCAACCACCAGCCTGCGGTCGTCGGCGGGGTACTCGCGGGGGAATGCGGGTCAATGCTGTCCGGTTTCTTCAAACAGATACGGCAGCGCCAGAAAACCGCGCCCGATACGGGCGAAGAGTGAAACGAACAGCGCATTTCACTCAGACGTGAAACAAACCGCAGGAACGCCGCCCTTGAATGAATTGAATACGCAACGTACAGGATCGGGGGAGGCGTCTTGCCGGCCCTCCCTGTTGGTTTACCTGCGCGCCATACTGCGCCTGATTGGCGCCTTGGGGTTCAGCATCTTCTGTGCCCTGCTGGCCTGGCTGATCTATCCGGTGGTGTGGATTGCGCCCGGCAGGGCGCGGGCCGTGCGGACCGGTCTGTCGCGGCGCTGGATGCACGGCGTGGTCCGGTTCCTCGGCACTCGCATCATTGTGCGGGGTCCCCTCCCCACCCGCCCCTACTGCCTGGTTTTCAACCACCCCAACTGGCTGGACTTTTTTGCGCTCACCGCGGTTATTGACGCGCGCTTTGTGGCCGAGGCCCCGTTGAAAACCACGCCGATTGTCGGCATCCTGTTCCGGGGGCTTTACCTGCTCTTTGTGAAGCGCACCCGCGAAGACACGCCCCGCATCATCGCCGCCGTCAGTGAGGCGTTGCGCGCCGGCGACAGCGTGGCCTTTGCCCCCGAGAATCCAGTGCTTGAAACGCCGCGCGGCACCGTGGTGCGCCCATTCCGCGCGGCCCTGTTCGAGGCCGCCGTCCAAACGGGCACCCCGATCACGTGCACCAGTCTAACCTACCGAACCCCGGCTGGATGCCCCTCGGCGCTTCGCGCCGTCATCTTCCACACCAGGCTTGTCTACCGCGCCCCCGGCAGCGATCTTCCTGACGCGCAGTTGGAAGCCTACCAATCCAGCGTGATAGCGGACTTTTTCCGCTACCTCATCGGCATGCTCGCGCTGCCTTACCATGAGATTATAATCACCTTCGCCGAAAACACCGTCTGCGCCGAAGACCGAATCACCCTGGCCAACAAGGCACACGAGGTCGTGTCGGCGAATTTCACTCCGGTGCAATAGACTGCCTGTTGTTCTCGTCAAATGAACGGCACTTTGTCCCGGCACCTTCTATACCCCGGACCCTGAATCCTCCTCTCCCACCTGCACCCTGTCCCGCAGTTCCGGCGGCGCCACCGTAAATGTCGCGTCCCCTTTGCTCCACCAGTTGTTCATTTCCTCGCCCCGCTCGTCCGTCTTGTTGTGCCCGAAACTGTACACCACATACTCCCCATTCTCTTTCACGCGGTACGATAGCGGCTTCCCGCCGTTCCACGGATCTGCATGCACACGATCCAGAAACGCGGGCACCAGTTCCGCCAAACGCTCCGGCAGCCGGCCGTTTGCCAACCGG
>CAIXUF010000093.1 GCA_903922535.1 Candidatus Hydrogenedentota bacterium | reverse complement strand
GCCGACCCCCCCCGGGTTCACCGTGTTGCCCCCCACGACAATACGTGTGGTCAGGTCGCCGGCGACGTCGTCCAAAGCCGGGGCACCGGCGTCTGTGTACTGGGCACGATGTTCGAGCGTTACAGCAGCATCGCCCAACAACGTAATCACCGGCGGTGTCACGTCCAGAGCGCCGGATGCCTCGATGGTGAAGTTGGCGTCGCTTCGATCCTCAAACCGGTTGTTCTCCCCGGACATGATGTGGACCCTGTAGTCCGTGCCCGGGGTTTGCAGCACAGGAATCGTCCACGGCACCTCCCCGGTGCTGCTGGACCCAATCCATGCGCTGTAGGCGCCGTTCTTCTCCAGCCAAACCGCCACGGTGCCGGTCGCATCGGTCTTGTCCCAGGTGACAGTGCGGACTTGACGCTGTGTCCATGTCTCTCCGCCGTTCGGCGAGGTCACTTTGAGCGGCGGCGCAATGATGGTGAAGACGGCGTCGCTCTGGTCCTGCACGGCATTGTTGTCGCCGGAGATCAAATGGACCCTGTAGTCGCTGCCCGGCGTCACCGAGGCCGGAACCGTCCAGGACAGTTGCCTGGCCGAAGCGGCAACCGCCCCGACCCACACCGTGTCGGTTCCGTTCTCATTGAGAAGTACGGCGAGGCTGCCGGTCACATAGCTCTGGGTCCATGCGATGGTGTGGGTCTCGCCCTGAATCCAAAGATCGCCGCCATTCGGCGCGGTGAGCGTGAGCACCGGCACCCCGGCCGCGACGGTGAAGGTGCCGTCGCTCAGGTCGTCTATCGCGGTGTTGTCCGCGGAAATCAGATGTATCCTGTATGCGCCGCCCGTCGCCACCGAGGGGGCAATCGTCCAGGACAGTTGCCCGTCCGCAGCCGAAACCTCGTCAATCCATGCGCCGTCCGTCCCGTTGCTGTTCAGGTAGGCGGACACGCTGCCGGTCAGACCGGTCTGGCTCCACGTGACCAGGTGGGACTCGCCCTGTCTCCATGACTCTCCGCCGTTGGGGGAGAGAAGCGTCAGCGGAGGCGCCATGATGGTGAAGGTGCCCTCGCTCAGGTCCTGAACCGCGTTGTTGACCGCGGATATCAAGTGAATCTTGTATGCGTTGCCCGGCGTCATCGCGGCGGGGACCGTGTAGGACAGCTGCCCGGCCGAAGCCGAAACCTCGCCCAGCCACTGCGTGTCTGTCCCGTTGACACTGAGGAAGACGGCCACCAGGCCCGTGACGCCCGTCTGGTTCCACCTGACCGTATGGGTCCTGCCCAGGAACCACAGTTCGCCGCCGTTCGGCGAGGTGAGCGCAAGGACCGGCAGGATGCTGAACGTGCCGTCGCTCAGGTCGTCAACCGCGTTGTTGTCCACGGAAACCACATGTATCCTGTATGCGCTGCCGGGCGTCACCGAGGTCGGAATCGTCCAGGACAGTTGTCCGGCCGAAGCCGAAACCGCGCCAAGCCACGTGCCGTCCGTCCCGTTGCTGTTCAGGTAGGCGGACACGTCGCCGGTCACGCCGGTCTGGCTCCACGTGACGAGATGGGACTCACCCTGTCCCCATGTCTCGCCGCCGTTCGGGGAGAGCAGCGTCAGCGGGGGCGCCATGATGGTGAAGGCGCCGTCGCTCAGGTCCTCAACCGCGTTGTTGTCCGCGGAGATGAGATGAATCTTGTATGCGGTGCCCGGCGTCATTTCGACGGGGACCGTGTAGGACAGTTGCCCGGCCGAGGCCGAAGCCGCGGCGAGCCACTGCGTGTCTGTCCCGTTGACATTGAGGAAAGCGGCCACATTGCCGGTCACGCTCGCCTGCGTCCACTTGACCGTATGGGTCCTGCCCTGGAACCACAGTTCGCCGCCGTTCGGCGAGGTCACCGTAATCACCGGCAGAAGGGTGAAAGTGCCGTCACTCAGGTCGTCATACGCGTTGTTGTCCGCAGAGATCAGATGGATCTTGTATGCGGTGCCCGGCGCTGCCGAGGACGTAATCGTCCAGGACAGTTGTCCGGCCGAGGCCGCAGCCGTGGCAAGCCACTGAATGTCCGCCCCGTTGCCATACAGAAAGGCCGCCACGTTGCCGGTCACGCCGGTCTGGGTCCATGTAATCAGGTGGGACTCGCCCCGTTTCCACACCTCTCCGCCGTTCGGGGAGAGAAGCGTCAGCGGGGGCGCCATGATGGTGAAGGATCCGTCGCTCAGGTCCTGAACCGCGTTGTTTTCCGCGGAGATCAGATGGATCTTGTATGCGGTGCCCGGCGTCATTGAAGCGGGAACCGTGTAGGACATCTGCCCGGCCGGGCCCGAAGCCGCGCCAAGCCACAGCGTGTCCGTCCCGCTGTCATTCAGGTAGACAGCCACGGAACCCGTAACGCCGCTTTGGGTCCACCTGATCGTATGGGTCCTGCCCTGGAACCAATAATCGCCGCCGTTCGGCGAGGTGACTGTAAGTGAAGGCCCCGCGGCGAAGGCGCCGGATACCCCCAGCACGGCCGTCGCCAGCACAAGCATCATCACCCGGACGGTTTTCACTCCGATCATGGCCCTCGTCCTCCTGCGTTGCCGCGTGTGGGACACAGATTCTGCTTTATCCCTTGAACTCTTGAACTAAACGGCGTCGCCGTGTTCTTGAAAAGGGTTCTGGCGTTCAGGATCGGGGCAGGAGGGCAAGGATTTCTTGAATTCAGTGTGAACCGGGGTGGTTGCTGCAACCCCGCAGCAGGGAATGCATGACAAGGCATGGATGCATTTCACCTGTGGGGGTTTTGCCATGATGATACTCCCGCAATATCCTTGATTACGCACCTACCCAATCTCCATAAGCAGCCCAGAACCGTTTCCGCATTAAATACTGCCCCTGCGGACCCGGCATTGGAAATGCTACAACTTCCCGTATCGGTTGTCAAGGGCACACAAAGAAGCCAGAATCCGCACCTATGGAAAAGTGCTTTCGTGCGCATTCGGCATCTGACCGCATAAATACTGGAGGTTTATGTGTTTCGTGAAAATGAGCGTGATCAAGCGTGTCTTGACGGGTGTCATTCCTGAGAATTCATCCGACATTGGCCTGTTCGTGACGGTCGTATTTTGGTGGCGGGAACCTGTCTCGATGTTTGGGGCCATGAAATCCGTCGTCGATTCACTCTTCGGAAGGACCAATGCTGATCTGCACATGGTCGCCCCCTTTCCCGCTTGTTGGAACTGCGTGAAATGGAGGATGGGCGTGCGGTGTGTGGCTATGCGGCGCGGTGGACAAGCATCCCTGGGAACTCTGCCAGCCGTTCCCGGCTCTTTCCTCAAGCCGATCGCCGATGTGCGCCTCAAGCGTTTTGGTGCGGCGCACCAGCGGACATTGGGCGGGCGTACCCGGCAGATTGTTCACGAGCCGCTGTCTGCGCATCCGCACCGCACCAGCCGTCGGCGACAGCGTGTAATAGGCCTCCGGGTCCAGAATATTCTGGCAGTTTCCCTGGGGCAAATCCGACAGGGGAAGCCTGCGGCCGGTCATCCATTCGAAGAAGAACCAAGCCAGGCGCGTGTACCGGCCCG
>CAIXUF010000092.1 GCA_903922535.1 Candidatus Hydrogenedentota bacterium | reverse complement strand
TACGTGCTCCGCGCCGGCGACAAGTTCGAGTTGCTGCACACCAACAAGCTGGCGGACGGTGACATGTGCATGGCCACGCCCGCGCTTGTCGGCGACCGGCTGCTCATCCGCACCGCCGCGCGGCTCTATTGCATCCGGGGAAAAGGGCAAACCGGTGGCTAGTCGGCCGGGGCCGGATTGGGCAGTTGGATGGCGGTGGAAGTATGATTAACGATTTGCATCGCATCGCAGAACTGCTCCGGGTTAGCCGTCGGGTGCTGTTCATCACGGGGGCCGGGGTCTCGGCGGAATCCGGCATACCCACCTTCCGGGGCGCCACAGGGGCATTTGCTGATGGGCTGACCGAGGAGGGAATCCCATTCGAGGAGGTGCTTTCTGGCACCACCTTCCGCAAGAATCCGGGGCTCTCCTGGAAATACTTCTTCCGCCTGGAGCAGAGCCTGCGGGGCAAGCAGCCCAACGCGGCGCACCAAGCCATCGCCGCCCTCGAGGCCGCAGGAAGGCAGGTCTGGGTGGCCACGCAGAACATCGACGGGCTGCACCAAATTGCCGGTTCGACCGCGGTCATCGAACTGCACGGCAACCTGCGCCGGGTTATCTGCAAACACTGCGATTACCAGGTCTATCGGGAAACCTTTGCGGGCATGGCGCCCTTGCCCCTGTGCCCGGAGTGTGGGCGCGTTCTCAGGCCCGATGCCGTGCTCTACGAAGAGATGCTGCCGGAGAGCGCCCTCGAATTGTTTGAGCTGGAGCAGAACAAAGGCTTCGACCTGATCTTCTCCGTGGGCACCAGCAGCATTTTCGATTATGTGGCCTACCCGGTCATGATGCCCGCCCGGCGGGGGATACCCACCGTGGAAGTAAATCCCGAGCCGACGCCGCTCTCCGATGTGGTGCGTTTCCGGTTCGCCGCTCCCGCAGGGGAAGTTCTGCAAGGGATCTTGGAAGTGGTCCGGGGCTCGACTACTGGGGACTATTGCGGGACGCGCTGATAAGTCCGCCATGTCTGCCCTACAGCAAAGGCCGCCCAAAGCCACCTGCGACCTTAAAGCCTGTTTCCCCGGTCTTCCCCCGCGCATCGGGCCGTCCTTATCCAGTCCGCGTTCAAGGTAAGTTCCAAGCGCAGGACATATTTGACTGACACCTTCTTACTGGGGAAGAACCTGCTCGAAGAACCCCCGCAAAGCGGTGGTGATACTATCCCAATCCGACGGGGGCATTTTCCCGAGCTGCCGAAGAATCGTTGTCTTCTCGATGGTCGCCAATTTATCAACCCGGACGACCGAGGGGAGCCGCAATCCAGCTCGTTGCCATTGCGTGACGGTCACGTCGAAACTCGTCCGGGCAACGTGGCTGGTGATCGGGGCGACGAGCAGGTCAGCATCAACTGAATCGTAAACCACCACTACGGGCCGCCGTTTGGTGCCCGCCTGGCTGCTGAAGACCAATGAAACCAGCAGGATTTCTCCCTGAGAATAGCTCACAGCGTCTGCTCAGTCGGTGTCGTAGATGGCATCGGCGGGCGCGTATTGCTTTTCGAGTTGGCTGGCCGAAAACCTGGCCCAATCT
>CAIXUF010000091.1 GCA_903922535.1 Candidatus Hydrogenedentota bacterium | reverse complement strand
TAATATCGCCATCGTATGATGAGTATTATTCAGATGGCCCTGTTATAATTGTACCAAAAGAGCAAACAAAGATTGAACTTCTTTTGAGAGCCTTAGTAAAAGAAATCAAGATTGAAGTACAAAACGAAACGATAATTAGGCTATAAAGGAAGATATGAAAAGATTATGCTGGTTAGTTGGTCATACCGAAGTATTTAACGATAGCGGTTATGGGGTTTGTTCTTGTGGCGCTCATCAATATTGGGATCAAGATGATAAAACAGGATGGAATAACCCTGGTTTAATCTATCGGCCAATTCATTTCTTTCGAAGAATTTTCTGGAACGGCAAAGAATGGATTTTGACGTGTCCGCCACTCCAGAGGCATTCCTGCCGGCAGGGTCAATAGACTATCAACAGCACTCACTGGGAGGGAATTGGACAGTTTCTTCCGTCATGACCGTTGCAGGAGCCTCCCCTGTCGCCACTGCCACGGAGAGAACCAAAAGGAGATGTTTTTCACAGCAACACCCGCTGCGCCGAGCCTGAAAGGTCCAAGAATCCAGCCGCTGAGGCGTTTCACGGACTGGTCATTAAAGCAGCCCGCGCTGCCCTTGCCATGCACAAAGTTGAAATGCTCCGGGCCGGGTTCTAAAATGCTGGCAGAGTAACGACCAGCGAGGGAGCACATTGATGATCGTAAAGCATTGTCTTGTCTGCGCGGTGGCCGCGTCCATGCTGTGCGGCGCGGGTTTCGCCCAGAGTTCGGGCACAACGGACGGCACCGCCGCTTCGGACAAGGGTGCGCCCGTCAAGGCGCATGTGATCAAGGGAGGCGCGTCCAAGGAAAAGGCGCCTGCGGCTGGGGAGGACAAGGGTGAGGTGAAGGAGTCCGGCAAGGACACGTCCTCCACTTTCAAGATCGAGGGTGACACCGTGCTCCTCAAGAGCGGAAAGAAGCTGCGCGGCGTGAAAGTGCTTCGGGTCACCCCCAGCATGGTCGAGCTTGAGTATGCGCCGGGGCAGTCGGCCATGAAAATCCCGCGCAAACTGGTGACCAGCATAGAGTCCGAGAATCCGGCCAACGTGGTCACGGCGGTGCCGGGAACCGAAAAGGCGGGCGGCAGTGACGTGATGGTGGCCGAGGAAGTCTCCGCCGAATTCAACAAGAAACTGACGGCGCCCGTGCCGGGCACCCCGCTTGATTTCAAGGACCAGGACGCGCTCACGGTCGTCAAGGACCTTGCAGACCGCGCGCAGGTCGCGCTGACCGTGGATCCGGAGGCGCTGAAAGTCCCAGAGGCGCAGCGCAAGCTGACGCTTTCCGTTCCGGCGGCCGCCACACTGTCAACGCTGCTGCGTGAGGAATTCAGGAAGGCCGTCCCCGCGCTGAAGTTCTCCTTGCAGTTTGACAAGATCCTGGTCACGTCCACCGAGGCGGAAAACATCAAGGCGGCGGGTCCGGTGCCGCCCGGACTTGCCCCGAAGGGAACCAAGTAAGGTCGCAGCGAGGCACCGCTGCCATGGAACCGTGAGAATGTGCGACAGCCGCCCTCGGCGACCGTCCCGGGTCAACAGGCGAGGACGCCTCTCCTCCCCCACATGCCTGAGTTCTCAAACACAACGCCGCACGGAATCCCCAACGATTTGGGACGCCGTGCGGCGCTTTGCTTTCGGAGTCTTTCGCAGGTTTCAGGAGGCTAGAGGATCTCCTCTTCCAAGGGCATTTCGTCACCGTCAAATTCCTCAATGTCCTCGCTGATGGCGTCGTCGACGTCCACATCCTCAACGCCCACGATATCCTCAACAACGGCAAATTCGTCCACGCCGTCGATGACTTCCTCGACCTCCTCGACCTCCTCAATCTCGGCCTCTTCCTCTTCCGATTCGACGTCCTCGAAGTCCTCGTCCTCCAGGGGCATGACAACCATGCCCTCATCCACGTCGAAATCCTCGCCGATCGGCACGGGCGGGGTCTTCTTGCGCTTGACCCGCTTGAGCTTGAGTTTTTCGACCGCCTCAATGAGCACGGCCGAATCCATGAGCTTCAGTTCTTCTTTCTCGCAGTCCGGATTGGGGCACTTGAAGCCGTTCTTCTGCGCTCCCCATTCGACGAACCGCTTGTGGCACTTCGGACAAAAGTACTTGATGGCCACGGTTATCCCTTTCCTTGATAGATTACATTATATTTGGCACACGCCAAGCTGTCTGTGAAAACCGCGGGATTATAACAGAACATTCCACGCAGGTAAACAACGTTGAAACCGGAGACGGTCGTTCCCGGTGTTTTGCCCCCTGATTCCCCTGGGTTCCCAGTTTCCCCGCGCCGCTCTATCCCCCATTCCACACGTGTCGGAACGCCTGTGTTGCCCCAAATCCCCGTCTACAGCTTTCAATCGGCCGTTGTTCTGTGTCGGCGGTAAGGCATTATTCGCACCTATTCTGGGAAACGCTCCGCTGCTTCCAGGCCGCGACAAGCCGCCGCGGCCATCGTGTTGATGACCGCGGCGGCGGCGTTGTTGCCTGTCTTTCATGCCGCGCTTCCCGGGAACCGTGCCCGGTTGGCGCGCAGAATGCTCCCTGCTCTATATCTTGTTGATGAAATCGTTGTACGCTATGGAGGAGTTGCCCGCAGCGTCCAAGTACTGCACCCGCACCGTGTGATTGCCGTTGCCCGCGGGCAGGGTGTAGGCACGGCTGGTCTTGGCCGCCTCCCATGCCGTCCATGTGGAGCCGTTGTCACTGAAGCGCATGCTGGTGACACCCGATCCGGCACCGTCCGTATACGTCAAGTTCAGGGTGACCGCCAGGGTCGTCGTGGTGGCCGCATTGTTGTTGATAAGGATCGTACCCGTGGGCGGCGTGGTGTCCAGCAGGATGCTGTCGTTGAAGGTGGCGGAAACGTTGCCGATCGCGTCCCGGAACTGCGCCCGCACCGTCTTGGTGCCGTCAGGCGCCGACAGTGTGTGGGTTGCGGTTGCCGCCGCCGCCTGCCATGCGGTCCAGGTTGATCCGTTGTCGCTGAACCGCATGTTCGTGACGCCCGATCCGGTGCCGTCCGTGTAGGTCAGGTTCAGGGTAACCGCCAGTGTCTTCGTGGTTGCCGCGTTGTTGTTGATGAGGATCGTTCCCGTCGGCGCCGTGGTGTCCAGCACAATGTAGTCGCTGAAAACGGCGGAAACGTTGCCGAGCGCGTCGCGGAACTGCACCCGCACCGTTTTGGTGCCGTCAGGCGCCGGCAGCGTGTGGGCGGCGGTCGCCGCCACCGTCTGCCATGCGGTCCACGTTGAGCCGTTGTCGCTGAAGCGCATCAGGGTCACCCCGGTCCCCGCTCCGCCCGACCAGGTCATCGCCAGGGTCGATTGGGGGTTGTTCGTTGTGGCCGCGTTGTTGTTGATGACGATGGTGCCGACCATGGGGGCGTACGGATTCACGGCGTTCGACGTCGCGGAAGGCTGGCTGGTGCCGATGGCGGTCGTTGCCGTGACCGTGAAGGTGTATGTGGTGCCTGGCGTGAGCCCGGTCACGGTAATCGGGCTGGAGGTTCCGGTGACCGTGATGTTGCCGGGGGATGATGTCACCGTAAAGCTGGTGATTGGAGTTCCGCCGGTGCCAATCGTGCCAAAGCTCACGGTAGCCTGCGTGTTGCCCACCAGGGCCGCGATCACCGCGTTCGGCGGGGGCGGCGGCACCTGGAAGATGATGGGCCGCATCATGTCGTTTTCTTCGTGCCCAAGCAGGTGACAATGCCACATGTACTCCCAACCATAGTCGGTCGTCGTGTTGTACACGGTCACCGGGTTGTTCGTGAAAGGATCGATGTTGGCAAACTGCCCCGTGGAACCCTCCGGCATGGTGACGTCGTAGGGACGCACGCTGTCGGGCACGCCGAAGGGCACTATGGGCATCGTGGGCCGCATCGCCACGATGATGTCCTCCAGCGGGTTCATGCGGACCGTGTCCTTCCAGCCGACTTCGTTTGGCTCAGGCGGCTTGACCATGCCGTCCCAGCCGACCCGGTTGACCACCTGCACGTCCATCAGGTGGAAGTGCACGGCATGGGTGTCCACGCCGTTGTGCGTGATCTTCCAGATTTGCACCTGGCCATCCTGCAGGATCTCGGTGGGCGGATCAATGTATCCGAGCGGGATCGTCGTCTGGGTCAGGAAACTGGTGAGGGGCAGTTCGGTTCCCAGCGTCGCGTTCATCCGGCCGTAGTCCAACTCGAAAAGTTCCTGGATAGCCTTTGACAGCATGGGCATGGTCTGTGTTGCTGCCAAGGCGGCTGTCCCCACGGCATTCTTGCCGGTGGTATCGATGATATTGACCATCGGGACGGAGGAGTAACCGAAACCCGGACTCGTGAGCTTGAACGCGGTAATCACGCCTCCGCTCACGGTTGCCGTCGCGGTCGCGCCTTGGCCGCCGCCGCCCGCAATGCTCACTGTGGGCGTGGCCGAATAACCGGTGCCGCCGGCCGTGACGGCGATACCCGCCAGTGACCGGGCTACCGTAAGTGGTGTGAAGGTCAGGGACGTGTCCTGGATTCTCGCATAGGTATCATTCGCCGCCGCAAAGGGTCCCGGATAGGTGGTTTGCGGAACAATGGGGGGATTCTGGGCTGTGGGGTACGCGGCGGCCAGGGCGGTTTGCAGTGCGGCCACACTGTACGGAGCAGCGGGAGATCCCGCGACCTTGATCTGCATGATGGTGCGGGTGTTGGGGCCGTAGCCAGGCAGGGTCGTGGGCGCGCCGCCTGTTCCGCCGCCGTTGGCCGGGTCACCGGCCATGGACTGGTCCGGGTCGCCCGTGTAGTAGTCGGTGCGCGCGACGCAGGCCGGCACCGGCGCGGGCGCATCGTTGTACATGATGCGCGAGGCGCCGGGCGGCACCGAGGAGAAGTCGACCACGATGTCGACGCGCTCCGCCGGCCCCATGAAGAGGGCGTGGTTGCTCACGTTGAGTACCACGATGTTCCTGCGGTTGTACTCAAAACCCACCGGGGTGCTGGGGATCACCACGGGCTCGGGCAGGAATCCGCTTTCGGTGCCAATCTGGATGATGTCAGGACCTGCGGTGGCCGGGTCGGGCACGCCGCCCGGACGATCATCGACCGGCCAGCCTGCAGGCAGCGCCGGGACGTTCTCGGCGGTGGCAGGAACCATTTTGACTTCGGTGTTGATCGAGGCAATTGCGAAAGCGCCAGTGCCCGTGGCATCGTGTATGGCAACACTGGGCGCTGAGGTGTAGCCCGCGCCCGGATTGGTGACCGTGATTCCGGTGACCACGCCGGTAATGACTGCTGTGGCTGCGGCCGGTATGGTGGGCGTGCCGCCCGAGAAGGCGATGGTCGGCGTGGAAAGGTAACCGCTGCCGGGACTCACGATGGTGATTCCGGTTACAGCGCCGCCCGTGAGCACCGCCACGCCCACCGCCTGGGTCAGTGTCCCGCCACCGGAGAAGGTGACCGTTGGCGCGGTGACGTAACCGGCGCCGGTATTGGTCATCGTGACCGCCGTGACAGTGCCGGACACCTGCACCGTGCCGGTCGCCTGGGTGGTTGCGCCGCCGCCCGCGAAGGTAACCGTCGGCGTGGCGGAGTAACCCGATCCGCCGGCCGTGATGCCAACACTCAGCGGCTCGGCATAGTAGAACTGCAGGTTCAAGTAGCGTTCATTGCAGATGTCAAGAATACGGAACCGGTAGGCCTTTGGCTGCACGGTCAGCGTGGGATAGGCACAGCCGTTGATGAGGGGGGTGTCCATAAACGATTCGGGCGCCAGGGAGGGATTGGGCGTGCCCGGCGCGTAGATGGGATTGCCCTGCGCGTCGGTTCCTATCTGCACCTGGTCGTGGATAAGGCCTGCTGCGGTGGTCACCGGGGGCCAGAACCAGGGGCCGTAGTCCCAACGGCCGACCCCGTTCGCGCCAAACATGTCCGCCGGGTTCTGGTTGGGCATGTACACGTGCGGGAACCACAAATCGCCGGTATGCGGTGTGGGTGCGGTCGTTCCCCAGTTCCACGTGGGATCATCCCTGACGATGGTGGCCGCGTCCACGAATGTTTTGTCTTGGATGAATAGCGGTATCTGGGTGGCGGGAATTGCGCCCGAGTCGATTAGTGCCTGTTCCGCCGCATCGGTGATACGATACCCGGCAAGTTCACCGGCATACACATTGAGGCGGGTGATTCCGTAGGAATGGTCGTGGAAGAACATGAGCCGGGCGCTTTGCTGGTTTGTCCAGTAGTACGTCCCTGAGCCGGGACCCGGGTCGTTCGTGGCGCCCGCAGTGCCTGCCGCGACCGGCTGGTGGGTGGTCGGGCTAAACCACATGTCGGGCACGTTCACCTGGCCGACACCCTTTTTGTAGATGGTGCTTGTCTCGTTCGCCGGGACAATCCATTGCTGGGGCGTGCCGTCACTAATCCATGGTGTGTGGCCTCCGTGAAGATGCAGAAGGGCACGGTTCTGCGTGTACATGTTCATCCCGTCGGGTCCCATGCCGGAGCCCATGACGGTGGTGTCCACCGGAAGGAAAAGGTTGCCGCCCGCCCCTGAGGGAAGCTGGTTGCTGAACTTGACACGCACGGCCCGGTCCTTCTGGGCGGTGATTATAGGCCCCAGATAGTGTACCGCCGCCGGGGTAATGGTGTTGTGTCCGGTGCCGTCCGTACCCTTGTTGAGCTGCACATAGCCGCGCACCTTGGTGGGCGGCAGGTCGGCGTGCATCTGCTCCGTGAACTCGACCAGCGCTATCTCATAGTAGTCGGACCCGGGAAACGTGATAGTGTCCGGATTTGCCACAGGCAGGAATTGACCGCGGGCATTGGCGTTTGCCGCGCCCAAGCCCGGCAAGCCGTCAACGAACTTCCTCAGACCGCCGGTAACCACACCGTTGGCCGGATTGATCGTCGGGGCCGGACTAAACGCCCAATTGCCCTCGGGGCCGAAGTAATTCGGCGTTCCGCCGGGCACGGCCGCACCCATGGACTGGGGTTTGGGGGCAAGCGACTTTTCAGCCGGGCCGTTCTGCGCCTCTGCTGCGGCCTGCGCTGTTGCGGCGCGCAGGGCGGCGGCCGTCCGGTCGGCGGCGGTCATGCTCCGCATTTGGCCATGAACGGCGGAAATATACTCCTGGCTGCCCGCCGCCGGGTCGGTGGATTGCGGTGCCTGCGCACCGACTTGGGCTACACCCCAGCAGAGGATAAGCCCCGCCAGAACTGCAACCATCAGCCTTCTTGAACGTTCCATATACTGCTCCTTTGTATGGTAGCCCCTATGCGCGCCACCTGTCGCACAAACCACCCGGTTTTTCCCGGGTTTCGCGCTGCGACAACTGAAATGCCATCCCGCAGCGTCAACACTCATCGTATTCCTTGCATCAACATGTGTCCATCTCTGTATATTTCCTATATATAGTTTTTTTTACACTGAGCAGTAGAGGCCGCCGGAATGGGCGTGGGAAAGAAGAAGTGGCACAATGTAGTTTTCGGCAAACACGCAGGTGAGAGGCTGCCACGCCGGCGGCCGTTCTTTGTACGGCCAGCTTATGGCAATCCGCATGTTCGAATGCATTCGGGAACGCGAGGGGCGGGCACGCTCTGTTCCTTGGGAAATGTGGGGGGGGATGTGGGGACGCTTCCGAATGGCACTGAATAAAGGCGGGGACTCTTTGTGCCGCCCCTTTAGGGCTCACGGGGAAGGTGAATGTCACGGACCCAGGGTTCACACCCTGGGCTCTTTTATGCCGCGCCGGTGGCGCTCCGGACGCGAAACATCATTGGGCGGCGAGACCGGAATCGGGGAATGGTTTTCACTGTTCGGAGCGCCGAAGGCGCAGCGCCATTCAGGACGCTTCCCATATTTCACCATATTTTGCAGGCTATCTCAGATCGGAACGAGTCCGGTGTCGGAGAAACCGGACTGCCAAGGTCACAGCGCGGGGTGGCGCAGTTCACGGGGAACTTGGCGTGATTTCGTATCCTACGCTGGGCTCGGTTTGGAACCGTAGCACAGTCCCCTCGCGCGCGGCGATGACGGTGTTTGCCTTGCCGTCCTGAACCCGGATCCCGGCGGACCATGGCGCGTACAGGCGGCACTC
Source organism: Candidatus Hydrogenedentota bacterium (assembly GCA_903922535.1). Next base: position 2,737 of record CAIXUF010000091.1, on the reverse strand, counting down.
CCCGCCCTTCTCGCTGAGGATGCGCAGCGTGTCCACGCGGCCCTTGGCCCAGGCAGCCGTGACGAGAAAAGCCCCTTCCGCGCGGAAGTTTTCAAAACGTGCGTCCAAATCCTTCGGCCAGGCCGGAAAGATCCGCAGAGCACCATCCCAGCTTTGCAGCATCATTTCCTGCATGGGGGCCGTGATGCCGAGCGTTTCCGTCCAGGCGCCCGCATGGCCGTAGTTGCCGACGGCCATGCCCCAGACGAGCCCATTGGGATGACGCCAGCGCTCAATCAATTTGCGGTACACGGGCATGTCCAGTTCGGCGGAGAAACTGCCACCACGCAGGTTCTGCATCACTCCCCAGCCATACTGCCCGCAGTACCAGGTCCAGGAACCGTCTCCCGGCGGTGGCCATGCCGCGCGGTCCGGCGCGGCCACCTGTGGTGAATAGGGGCGACCCATGCCGAATTCGGGCGGGTTGGCCTCCTGGCATTTTTTCTCAATGCCGACAAACTGAAGCGGCGCATTGCCGTCGTCGCCCGCGCAATGGTCGAGCCGGTCCTGCCATGCCGCGCGCAGGTCCGTGTCGGTCTTTAGGATCTCACTGGCGCGGACGGCCGCGCGCAGGCAGTAGCGCAGGTGCTGCATGATCTGGGCACGGTCCGTATAGTCCTTCGCGTTGCCGGTGAATCCGTCCTCCCCCTGGTTCGAGGGAAACGCGTGGTATACACCGTCGTTGCCCTTCTTGAGGAAATCGGTATAGAAGAGGGCGCAGTCGCGAATGAAGGGATAGCCCGTGGCGCGCAGCCATTCGGTGTCCTGTGTATACAAGTAGCGTTCCCAGTACTGGTTCATGGCCCAGCCGGTCATGTAGGCCATGCGGCCCATGGGAATGCAGCCAAGCGGATCGTCCTCCGCAAGAATGGGATAGCCGCTGAGCTGGATGAAGACGCCCCGGCCGTTGTAGTAGTCGCGGGCGATCTTTTTTCCAATGGGCGTAAAGAACTCCATGGCCTTGAAGTAGGCGTCGCCCAACTCCGTGTGGTTGGCCGTGTAGTCGCCCCAGAAGGGCTCCTGCAGGTTGTAGTTGGTGTGGTAGTCGCCGTGCCAGTGGGAGTAGTCCTGGACCGTGCTGGGCAGGAAGAGGCCCGGTGGCACCGTATCGGCACGGTTCGTGCAGCGGCGTGCGTGGAGCGTTTCGTACCACAGATTCTCCAGCAGCGGGTCCGCGATGGACACGCGCGACTTGGACCAGAACGCCGCGGCGGACTGGCGCGTGTCTTCCGTCCATCCTTTTGTTGTGGCTTCCATGGCGTCACCGACAAGGGCACGCACCCGGCACGCCTCTTCCGCCGCGCCGCCTGGATCGCTGCTTGTTGTGACCGCGACCACCACGCACCCTTCCGTCGCTGTTGCGGGAGGCATCAGGTGCAAACGTGCCTCGCCTGTTGGGTTCATGTCGACCGGTTCAACGGCAACCCCTTGCACAATGGGTGTCATGGCGCAGCGGAATCCGTCCGGAAATGTCGGGTCCGGCGGAAAGGTCTGCTCGATGAAATGCAGGCCCCCCTCGAACCGCACCGCGGGCGGCGGCAGCGGGGTGGCTTTTGGATCAGCGCAGGCGCGAAACGCACCGTGGCGATAGTCACCGAAGAACTTGGCGCCGAACTCCTGGATGCTTGGATCGGCCCACCGGTACAGCGCGCACCACACGGGCGGCAGGCCGTTCCCTGTCCGCGTCTCATCGGTCCAGTGGTCCACGTTCCACCGCACCACCAGGACGTTCGGCTTGGGTGGAACGAAGGCTTCGATCCGGATGCACAGTCCCGAGGTCCACGAGCACGCGATACGCAGCACGCCTTCCTCGATGCACAGTTCCTGGTGAATCTTGAGGCCCATCTGGTCGGGCGGCAATTGCAGCGCCAGTTCACCCACCGGTTTTGGGCAGGGATAGGGCCGCTTGTTGTAGCTCGGCGGCGCGCCCTGGCACAGTTCCAGCATGCGCTGTGGATTCTCCGTGCCCTTGGTCGCCACGGGCTTGCTTTCGCCGTAAGGCGGACATTTCCAGCCTTCCACTTCTATCCCGTGGGCGACCTCATCGATGTTGGCGGGCTTGGGATCGTCGCTTAAATCCAACCGGCGGTCCCAAACATCACCCTTGCCAAAGCGAAAGATGATCCGGTCCGCCGTCTCGTACACGCTCACGGAAAGATCGCCGTTGCCGAGCAGCAGACCGTCTTCGGGGGTTAGCACGCGCTCGTCCAGCACCAGCGTGTGCAAAGGCGCGGCCGGGGTGGTCGGTTCGGCGGGAACCTGCGCCGCGATGATGCCGATCAGCAGGCATGCATAGAGCATTTCGAAGGCCCTTTCCTGTTATGGCAATTCCACCGGCCGAATGGTGATGTTACGGTAGGCCACCGGCCCATGGTCGCCCTGCAGCATGAGTGGGCCTGAGGGCTTTTCGTCCTCGAACAGCGACGCGCGGGTGGGGCCGCTGACCTCGACGTTGTCGTGGATCACAACACCATTGTGCACGACCTTGACGAATCGGGCGTTGGCGGTCTTCTTTCCCGACGCGTCGAATCGCGGTGCGCGGAAGGTGACATCAAAGGACTGCCACTCGCCCGGCCGCCGGGCGGCGTTCACACGGGGCGCGGTGCCCTCATAGCCGCGCTCGCTGTCCGCCATGCCGGGCTCGTCATGCCAGCGCTCGTAGATGCCGCCGCAGTCGCCGTATTTCGGCTTCTCCACC
>CAIXUF010000090.1 GCA_903922535.1 Candidatus Hydrogenedentota bacterium | reverse complement strand
GGTGTTCGGGGGGAATGCCTTTGCTGAAATCCATTCGCGGCAGCGGGCGCGGCGCGATCAGCAGGGTTGCGAGCCAGTTGACGAGACCAATGGCGCAATGGACCGCGCACAGCAGCGCGGGCACCGACAGCAAGGCCAGTATCCACCAGGGCAGCCCCGCGCGGGCCGCCCATTCGCACGCCCCCACCCCGACACCCGCGGTCAGCGCGGTAATCACGGACAGATACAGGAACAGCGGATGCCGCCCCAAGCCCGCCGCAAGCACCGCGCGCGGCGACATCCTTGCTCCGACGGCCCGCTCGAGCGAGCGGCGGCCCTTGTCAATGAGATAATAGCCGACGTGCGCCTCCCGCCTGCTTGAGTCGTTTACGGACGCGGTCGTGGCGAGCCCGACGGCCTCACGCGCAACGGCGGCCTCTTCGAAATGACTGCCCTTGGCGATCTCCTCCACGGCGTGCCGATACAGGTCGCGTGTGGCGAAATTCATGTCGGCGTACACGCCTGACGGGTCCTTGCGCAGGGCTAGCTCGACAACGCTTTGATTCTCGACGAATTCGCGCCAGTCGACCAGGCTGAGAAACCGGAGGCTGGTAATGGTGTTGCCGATGGAGACCTGGTCCATTGCCTGAACCTGGCTCTCTTTTTGAACAAGATGGGCAATCTTCAACCCCTGCTCTGAGACACGATGCTCCAGCCAGCTCAGGGCAAAGGCGAAGTGGGGGCTTTGCCCGTGCAGGTGGCGCGTCAGTTCCGCCAGAAACGCGCTGGACAGGGGCGGATTGGCGCGCGCCATGTCCGCCAGCACAAGGATGAGGTCAGAGGGGTTCCGTTCGACCACGCCCACCATTCGTTCCGCCCACTCCGTGGCCGAAACGCGGTCCCGCAGGCCCGCTTCAAGACGGACGGCCACGCGCCGCAGGTTTTCAATCAGGGCGAGCCGGAGCATGATCGGAATCGCCCAGAGTTCGCCCAGGGTCAGTGGCTTGATTGTCTGGTAGGCGGCGACGAACGCACTCAGTGTAACCGAATCCACCGCGCCGTCGGCATGCGAGATCAGTTCCCTCGCGATCGCGTAAACGCGCGGGAAACCCGCCGCCGTTCCTTTTTCCAGACGGGGCAGACTCCTGCTGTATGTCCGCGGAAGATGGCGGCGGGCCATGCGGATCTGTTCCTCGATCACGTAGAAATTGTCCAGCAGCCATTCGGCGGCGGGCACAACCCGCCGTTCGCTTTCCAGCGTCGCAATGAGCGCGTCATAAGCGCGGAGCAGTATCCGCTCGTTCTCCTCCAGCCGGGGGAGGAGTTGATCGCGCGCGCTTCCCGTGGCAAGTTCGTGCTCGCCCGCCAATGTCTTGGCGTGGCGCTCCAACTGGTTTACGCTGTACAATTCCGCACGTAGCGGCTGTTCACCCGGAGGTGGCAATTGGTCACTGCCGCCGGGAGGCGCATACCAGTTTACCAGCCGTTTCAGCCGCTGTTTGATTCTGGGCGGGGGTCTCAGCAATGCGTTCACCCTTCTGTTCGTTTTGGATCCCGGCGCTAAGGCGCCCCACCCATGCGCTCTTGCTCCGTCCGGGTGGGGAGACAGGAAACGCGCGGGACATTGGGCGCATGCTTCTCAAGATTCTCAACGCCGTGCTCCGGGGGGCTATTCCGCCCCGTCAGACGTCGCCCCGCCCATGAATCAGGCGGAACGGTCTTGCGGCTGGGCTCGTTGGGGCGTGCGGCTTCGACTTTTCGCAACGGCGGAGCCCCCATTTCCCCCGTAACCGCGGACCCGGTTGCTGAACCGCAGGAAATCGATGCCGTATATGTGTCGAATATACCACAAAACGACCGGTGGTTCTGTTTGAAGGTTTCGAGAATGACCGGGTCAAAATGCTCGGGCCGGGTGCGGCCGTCGCCCCGGGTAATGATGCCCACCGCTGCGGCATGATCAAAAGCGGGCTTGTAGGGCCGCCTGCTGCGAAGCGCGTCATAGACGTCGCCGATGTACATGATGCGCGCCGACAGCGGGATGGCTTCCCCCTTGAGTCCGCTGGGATACCCCCCGCCATCCCAGCGCTCGTGGTGATTCAGGGCAATTTCGGCGCCCATCCTGATATAGGGGGACTTGCCGCTGCCGAGGATCCGCGCGCCCTGGGCGGCGTGGCCCTTCATGATCTCCCACTCGTCCGGCGTGAAGCTTCCGGGCTTGAGCAGTATGTGGTCGGGAATGCCTATCTTGCCAATGTCGTGCATGGGACTCGCGAAAACAAGCCTGTCGCGAAAATCGCGGTCACAGCCGAGCTTGTCGGCGAGCACGGCGCAGTATTGGCTGATGCGCCGCACGTGGTCGCCGGTGTCAACATCCCTGTGTTCCGCTGCGCGGATCATGGCGAGTATGGTTTCGTGGTAGCTTTCCTGGAGGTCGGCCGTTCTCTCCCGCACGCGCCGCTCCAGCACCTCGTTGCTGCGGTGCAGCACCTTGTGCAAAAGCCTCACTTCAAGCATGTTGTGAATGCGCGTCAGGACCTCGGTCAGATCAAACGGTTTGCTGATGAAGTCTTTCGCGCCGGCCTGCAGCGCGCGAAGCTTGTGCCCCGGCTGGGCGGTGATCACGAGGACCGAAAGGTAGCCGTCCGCCTCGATCTCTTTAAGGCCGTCCATCACCTTGAACCCGTCCATGCCGGGCATCTGAAGATCGAGCAGGATAAGGTCGTAGCGGTTCTTGCGGTGAAGTTCACAGACCTCAAAGGGGTTCATCGTGGAGGCGACCGAAGTGTGGCCGGCGCCGAGCAGCATGCGTTCCAGAAGCCGCACATTGGCCTCCAGGTCGTCCACCAGCAGTATGCTGGCATTAAGGATGTCCGGCAGACCGATCATGGCATGCTTTCCGGTTCATCCGCTTCGGTCTTCCCCCGTTCCGCAAAGTCCATCACCGCGTCAAGCGTGTCCATGAACTCACTGATCTTGATGGGTTTGGTCATGTACCGAAAGAAGCCCGCCTGAATGCCCTTCTCGATGTCGCGCGGCATTGCGTTTGCGCTGAGTGCAACGGCGGGAATGTGCGCCGTGCCGGGGTCGTGGCGCAGCAGTGCCAGCACCTCGAACCCCCTGATGTCGGGCAGATTGATGTCCATCAGGATCGCCGTCGGCCGGGAGGCGCGCGCAAGCGCGATGCCGCCCTTCCCGGTTGACGCGGTCAGCAGGCTGATATCCGGGCGGCGCGCGACGAGTTGCTCGACCAGCCTCATGTTGGCGGGGTTGTCCTCTATATAGAGCAGGGTGCGCAGTCGTGTGCCTGATTTGCGCGGCATAACGGGTTCCGTCCATTCGACGGATCCTTCCGGCGCTTCCGCCGATTTCAGTTCGAACCAGAACACGCTTCCAACCCCAACGGTGCTTTCCGCGCCGATTGCGCCCCCCATCAGTTCAACCAGCCGCTTGGCGACCACGAGTCCGATGCCCGTGCCTTCCTCGGCGCCGGCCTCCTGTCCGAGACGGTTGAACGGCTGGAACAACTGCGCCAACTGTTCCGGGGACAGTCCCGCTCCGGTGTCCCTGACACTGACACGAGTCCGTCCGGGGCCGCCCACGGCGCAACCCACCTCAACCGTTCCCTGCTCCGAGTTGTATTTGATCGCGTTGGAGAGGAGGTTGATGACAACCTGTTTCAACCGGGTCCGGTCGGCCTTGACATAATGGGGGATGTCGAAGCGGGGATACGTGATGTAGATGCCGCGCTGTTGCGCCTGCGGTTCAAGCATGCCCAGGCATTCGAGCATGACTTCGGCCAGCAGCACCGGTTCCTGCGACATCGGTATCTGCCTGGACTCAATTTTCGCGAGATCAAGCACTTCGTCGATCAGCTTCAGCAAATGCCACCCTGCCTGGAGAATCTGGGCGATGCTTTCCGTCTGGGAGGGTGTCGGCGGCGGGGAATCGGACTCCATCAACTGGGTAAAGCCGAGGATTGCGTTGAGCGGGCTGCGAAGCTCGTGGCTCATGCTGGAAAGGAACTCCGATTTCGCGAGGTTGGCCTTCTCCGCCACGGTTGTGGCGTTCCGCAACTCGACATTCTTTTCCTGCAGCGTCTGCTCGAAGCGCTTGAGCTCGGTGACGTCCCGGGCGGCCGCGAAGACGCCCTGCATTGTCCCGTCCCGATCAAACAGGGTGGTCGCGTTGTAGGACACCACCGTTTCCCTGCCGTCCCTTGCGCATGCAGTGAGTTCGTAGTTGGTGATCTTCTTTTGGCTCAGCACCAGTTTGATGCTTGTCTCGGCCCGCTCCGGATCGGTGAAGTAGTTCTTGAACGGCGCCCCGATCAATTCGTCGCGCGTGCAACCGCTGAGCGCCTCCATCTGCTTGTTGACGTCGGTGATGATGCCGAGCGGATCGGTGGTCATCAGCGCGTCGATGTTGGATTCGAAAAGAGAGCGGGCATAGAACTGCTGGTCGTGCAGGCGCTGACTGAGCTGCATCTGTTCTGCCTCGACCTGCTTGCGCGCGGTGTTATCGGTGCCGATTAGCAGATAGCCGATGATGGCGCCTTGCGTGTCGCGCAACGCCGTGACCGACACGAGTGCCGGAAAGCGGCTGCCATCCTTACGGATGTAGGTCAGTTCGTAAATGTCCTCGAT
>CAIXUF010000089.1 GCA_903922535.1 Candidatus Hydrogenedentota bacterium | reverse complement strand
ATGAAATCACATGACTCCAGCCGATAGTGCGGAATGACGGGGAGACCGAACATTTTCTCATGGGCGGTTCTCAACGCGTCATAGTGGAACGGTTCGTAGAACGCGCAACGCGGCGAATCGAAGGCCTTGACGAATGTTCGCATCACTTCCGCCAGTGTTCCGGTTTGCAAGTCGGACAAGAGGGCGACACGGCCGCGGGAGTTCCGCAGGTGCTCCGCGATCGCGGTCACAGCGCCGGGCCAGTCAGTGGCTTGAGGTGCAGCACCGCTTCGCGGACGGTGGAGCACGCGGGAAATCCGATCCGGATCATAAAGGCCCTGGACACTCGATTGACCCCTCGCGCATAAAGCGCCGTGATTGACGGGGTGCTCGGGGTTGCCTTCCGCCTTGATGGCGCGACCGTCGATGTGCCGGATCTGCATGCCGCATCCCGCGGGGCACTCACGGCAGGTCGTCGAGATAAGACCCCACGCGCCGGGGCGGATCTCAGTCGGCGGAATGACATAAGGAATCAGCTTATCCATCATCTTCTTGGAAGGAGCCAGAGCCGCGACGGCGCCCGTAGCCGCTGCGCTTTTCAGGAATGAACGTCGGGATAAGTTCGTCATCAAGGCTTTCTCAAATTGCCTTACACAGGCTTCACAACGATCTGAACGGGTAAAATAACCCAATCGCATCAATCCTGAAACGACAAAATCCTGATATTGCCCATCGAAAAACCTTACTGGACCTCCTCGCGAAGTGCCATGATTCGCGGTCTGGTTCACCCAAGGAGAGCTTGCCCGAAAAGACTCGCTTTGGCATAGTTCGCAGCAATGGAACTCCCCTCGACACGACGAAGAAGTGGAAATTGAAGCACAACCTTGGGGACAAATTGAAGGCTTTCTAAATGAAGAAGCCAGAACTTACGAGGTTGATACGCTGGCGCGTCCGGCTGGCGGGGGCGATCCATCCGAATGAAACGCAACTCACGCTGTTTTGGGCGGCGGTTGTGGGTCTTCTCGGCGGTTTGTCCTCGTGCGGATTTCGTGCCTGTATCCGCGGATTTCAGTGGCTGATGACACAACGGACCGGCAGCCTCGTGGAGGTGGCTTCGGCGATCCCCTGGTGGGAACGGCTCGCCGTGCCGACAGCGGGCGGGTTCCTGGCGGGCGGGATTCTCTTCCTGGGAATGCGGGTAGCCCGCGGGGAACATTCCACCGACTATATGGAAGCGATCGCTCTGCGCGACGGCATTATCCGGACGCGGTCAAGCCTTGTGAAGAGCGTCTCATCGTTGCTGACGATCGCGTCCGGCGGTTCCATAGGGCGCGAAGGCTCGATGGTCCAGTTGGGCGCGTGGCTGGCGTCATTCGTCGGACGACGTCTCGCTCTTCCGCCGCCACGACTGCGCCTGCTGGTGGCGTGCGGCGCCGCCGCCGGAATCGCCGCGGCCTACAACGCGCCAATTGCCGGGGCACTTTTTGTGGCCGAGATCATTCTCGGCTCCATTGCCATGGAGAGTTTCGGGCCGTTGCTTCTTGCATCGGTCATCTCCACACTGACCGTGCGGATGCTGGGGACGGGCCATCCGCTTTTTGTCGTCCCGCCGTTCCGGCTGGTATCGGCATGGGAATTGATTCCGTACCTCGGCTTGGGCTTGGTGGCGGGGGTTGCGGCGCCGTGGTTTCTCCGGTTCCTGCGAAGGAGTGAAGAACTTTTTGCGAGATCGCGACTGCCGGTCTATTGGAGGTTGACGCTCGGCGGCCTGATTGTGGGGGCCATTTCGATCTATGTGCCCCAGGTATGGGGCAACGGCTACAGCGTCATCAATTCCATCCTTCAGAACCCGTGGACATGGGGCATGGTGCTGATCGTGCTGGGCTGCAAGGTTGTCAGCACGGCGGCTACGTTTGGATCCGGCGCGACAGGAGGCGTAT
>CAIXUF010000088.1 GCA_903922535.1 Candidatus Hydrogenedentota bacterium | reverse complement strand
GACCCCGAGCCGGCGAGACGCCGGCGCTCCCAGTATAGGCCACGTTTCACGCCGTTCCGTACACTTCCTCCACGGCACGACGCAGATTGGCCAGACCGATTGTGATGCCCTTGATCGGGTCTTCCAACCCCTCGAATTCGAGCGACAACACGCCGTCGAAGCCCGCCTCCTTGAGCAACCGCAGGCATTGCGCCACGGGCACGACGCCATGACCGACAATTGCGCCGCGCAGCCGGTTGCCGGCGCGCGTGGGGAACCAGCCCTCGCCCGGGTCGGGCACGTTGCCGGACTTCCAGTGGAAGTCCTTGGCATGCACATGGAACGCATAGGGCGCGAGCCGGCCCACCGCCTGCGCGGGGTCCTCGTCGGCGCACATGAAATTGCCCATGTCGATGAGCGCGCCGAAATTGGGGTGCCCCACCGCCTCGATCAGCCGCTCCATGCGGTCGCTGTCCTGGCAGAAATAGCCGTGGTTCTCCACCATCGTGCGGATGCCGCGCGCGGCCGCGAACTCCGTGATGGCCCGGCAGCCTTCGGCCATGCGCGGCAGCCCGGCCTCGAAACTCTTCGGTCCGGGATGGCCCTGGGGAAAGCCCCAGCCCGCGTCATGGCGCATGCCCGGCGCGCCCAGCGCCTCCGCCACCAGCACCTCGTCGCAAAGCCGCCGCACCTCGGCACCGAGATCGCCGTCACTGCCGCAAAGCAGGTCGGCGGGGATGGTGTAGTTCATGATTGGCAGCCCCGCATCAGCGCAGACCCCGCGCACCACCGGCGCAAAATCCAGCGCCGACACGCCCTCCGGCGGCGTGAGCCCGGCAAACTCGATCACCTCAAAACCCATCTCCTTCGCCTTGGCGACGACATCGAGCGGCGGCATCGCGCCCGACTCGACCAACTGGCTGAAACTGTACGAACTCACACCGATTTTCATCACATCATTCCTTGACCATGCTGTGCCGCGCTTTCAGCGCTCTGCTGTTGTTCCTGTGCTTCCCCGGGCCTCACGGCCCGGGCTGTTGCATGCCGCACCTTCGGCGCTCCGGATTCTGTGGGCATTCCATCCCTTTCACTCCCTTCATCCCTGTTGAAAAGGTCTTTCTTCGTGTTCTTCGTGCCTCCTGTGGTGCATTGTTTCAGAATTTCTTCACCTTCACAAACCTTCCGGTTTCGCCGGACTTCATGATCGCCTCGCACAGCGCGATGGAGTCGCGGCCCAGTTCGCCCGGCGTGGGCGAGGGCGCCTTGCCGCGTATCGCGTCGAAGAATGCCTGCTGGCTCGTCGTGCGTTTCGTCGGCACCTTCGGATGGGTCACCACATCCGGCGCGCCCTTGCGGCCCGGCTTGATCAGTTCGATCGGCGCGGCCTCCGTGAAACCCATGCGCAGCGTGCCCTTCTCACCGTAGGCCTCGAGGAATCCACCGCCGCAGGGCGTGACCCAGCTCAGCTCCAGCACGCCCGTCGCGCCGTTTTCGAAACGCATGATCACCGAGGTATTGTCCACCACGTCGATGCCCGGCTTGCGCGTTCCCGTGAACGCAGCCAACTCCGCCACCGGCCCGGCGGTCCAGCGCATCATCTCGGCCATGTGCACGCCTATGTCGAGCACGATGCCGCCCTCCCAGGCCTTCTGCACAAACCACACCGCGCCCGGCGACCAGCCGACATCGGGCGTCGTGCCGCCTGCCCGCAGGCAGCGCAGATGGATGGGCGTGCCGATGACGCCCCGCTGCACCAGCTTCGCGAACGCGGCATAAGGCGGATAGTAATGCAGCGTGTGGTTGATCTGGAGAATCCGGCCCACCTTGCGCGCCGCTGCGATCATCCGCGTCGTCTCCGGCGTCGTTGCGGCCATCGGCTTCTCGCACAACACATGCAATCCCGCCGCCAGCGCGTCCAGCGTCATCGGCCGGTGCAGTTTGTTCGGCGTGCAGATGACCACCGCGTCCAAGCCCGACCGGAACATCGCCGCGATGTTGTCAAACCGTGCCGCATCACCCAGCCCGAACTTTGCCGACAGCGTTTCCATTTGTGCGGGGACCACGTCGCACAGCGCTGTGATCTTCGCGCCCTTCACGCCCAGCCAGCCCGGCACGTGGTCCTCATGCGCAATCTTGCCGCAGCCCGCCATGCCGACCTTCAACACATCCGTCATGATTGATTTCTCCCGTCTTGGCAGAAAGAACAACGCCTCCGTCATTCCCGCGCAGGCGGGAATCCAGGGCTCGCGCGAGTCACCCGTGCATATGCATGGATCCCCGCTTTCGCGGGGATGACGGGGTGGCCATGTCCTCCTGGATACGCGTGACTGGATTTAACCATAAAGAGCGTAAGTTATTCCGGTTCTTGATTCAACTGCGGGTAATTGCGAGAATTGGGCTTCGGCATCGACCAACACAGGAGCACGACACCATGACCTGGATGATTCCCCTGAGCCTGTTCTGCCTGAGCGCCGCTCACGGCGCGATTCCGGTGATTCTGGACACGGACATCGGCGACGACATCGACGACACCTGGGCGCTGTGCATGGCGCTGGGCTCGCCCGACATCGACCTGAAACTGGTGAACACCGCCTTCGGCAACACGCCCCTCAAGGCGCGGCTGGTGGCGAAGATTCTGGACCGCGCGGGACGGGGCGACATCCCCGTGGGCATCGGCAAGAAGACCAAGGACGCGCCCATCAACCAGGAGAAATGGCTGGACGGCTACACGCTGGACCAGTACAAGGGCACGGTGCACCAGGATGGCGTGCAGGCGCTCATCGACATGATCAAGGCGGCAAAAGAGCCGATTACCCTGTGCGCCATCGGCCCGCTGACCAATCTGGGCGAGGCACTCAAGCGCGACCCGTCCATCGCCGCAAAAGCGCGGCTGGTGCTGATGTTCGGCAGCGTGCGCATCGGCTACAACGGCAAGGCCACGCCCGACCCGGAATGGAATGTGGTGGGCGACATCCCTGCGGCGCAGGCCGTCTTCGCCGCGCCCTGGGACATCACCATCGCCCCGCTCGACACCTGCGGCACGCTCAAGCTGGACGGCGACGACTACACCCGTGTGCTGAAATCTGAAACCAAACGCGCCAGGATCGTGGTCGAAAACTACGACAACTGGGTGAACCGGGGCCAGTATGCCAAGGATTCAAGCAGCATACTGTTTGACACCGAAGCGATGTATCTGACCCGGTCAAGCGACTTTCTGACGATGGAGACGCTCAAGTTGAGCGTGACCGACAAGGGCATGACGGGCGAAGACCCGAACGGACGTCCGGTGCACTGCGCTTCGGGCTGGAAAGACCAGTCCGGCTTCAAGAAGGCGCTGATCGAGGCGCTGACGCGGCCCTGAACAGGAAACCGACAAAAAACGGAACGCAAGTGATGAATGACACATTGGCGCCCATCCATATCTGGAAGGAAGGTCCAGTATTCGTGGCGGACTGTCCGTCCTTGCGAATCGCCAGTCAGGGAGATACGGATCAAGAGGCCATTGCGAACCTCAAAGAAGCCGTGGAACTGTATTTCGAGGAGACACCGAAGACGGATTGCTGAGTCCGGAACTTGGTGCGGACTGGGACGCTGAATTTGCCGGGCGTTTCTGTTATTCTGTAGAACTCTTGCGGCCGTCGGCCGCTCGCGACACGTGGAACAGCTTCTCACAACAACGTTCAGGAGGTATTGGGATATGGAAGAGCGCGGAAGCATCAGCCGCCGGGACTTTGCCAAGGCGTCGGCGCTGGCCGGGTTTGCCGTGATTTCGGCAAAGGCCGGCGTGGCGGCAAGCAACACGGACACCCTCAAAATCGGGCTCATCGGCTGCGGCGGACGCGGCACGGGCGCGACGGTCAACTGCCTCACCGGCGTGGAAAACGTCAAGGTGGTGGCCATGGCCGACGCGTTTAGGGACCGGATCGACGGGTGCCTGAAGAACCTGGAAAAGGTCGGCGAGAAGATCACCTCCAAAGTCGACGTGAAGCCGGACATGCAGTTCGTCGGCCTCGACGCCTACGAAAAGCTGCTCAAGACCGATGTTGACGTGGTCATTCACGCCACGTCGCCCTATGCCCGCCCCCTGCACGTTGAGGCGGTCATCAACGCGGGCAAGCACCTGTTCACCGAAAAGCCGCTCGGGGTGGATCCCGTCGGCATCCGCCGCATCCTTGCCGCGGCCAAGAAGGCCAAGGAAAACAAGCAGTGCGTCGTCACCGGCCTGCAGCGCCGCCACCAGAAGGTCTACATCGAGACTATCAAGCAGCTTCAGGACGGCAAGATCGGCCAGATCGTCGCAGGCCGCGCCTACTGGAACGGCGACCTGCCCTTCAGCCACCTGCGCAAGGATGGCTGGTCCGACCTTGAGTACCGTCTGCGCAATTGGTACAACCAGTGCTGGACCTGCGGCGACAACATCGTCGAGCAGCACGTCCACAATCTGGACATCATGAATTGGGTGCTGGGCGGACATCCCGAGAAGGTCACCGCGTCCGGTGGCCGCGCCTGGAAACCGGCCGAAGAGCGCTTTGGCGACACTTGGGACAACTTCTCCTGCGACTACACCTACCCGGGCGACGTGCACGTGCTGAGCATGTCCCGTCACTGGGTTGAATGCGCCAATGACGTGTCCGAGCATGTGGTCGGCACCACCGGCGTCAGCAACTGCCGTGACAAGGCCGAAGAGGGCATTGATCCCTATGTGCAGGAGCACAAGGATCTGTTCGCGGCCATCCGCGGCGAGGCGCCCTACGCCAATGAACTGTTCTACACGGCCGAAAGCACCATGACCGCGATCATGGGCCGCATGGCCGCCTACACCGGCGAGGAACTCACCTGGGACAAGGCACTCAACAGCGATCTGAGCCTGGTTCCCGAAGTCCTCGACTTCGACAAGGCCTATCCGGTCGGCCCCATTCCGGTCCCCGGCAAGAAATACAAGGGCTAATCCGCCCCATTCCGTGCTTAGGAGCTGACGCAAAATAACATTGTCATATATGCCATGATGGTGTATACTTGCATGCATGGATGCAGACGACCAGATCGCCCTTCGTTTTGCCCAGTTGGCGCCCACCTTCAATGAGCGATCATTGCGGCT
>CAIXUF010000087.1 GCA_903922535.1 Candidatus Hydrogenedentota bacterium | reverse complement strand
CAGCGCGGCAACGACCGCGAGCTTCACGGTTAAGGTGACGGGGAACAACGGGCTGTCCTCCACCGCGTCATTCAGCCTGACGATAAACGCTGCACCGTCTCAGTACGGGTTGCTGACCGTCGCACTCTACCCGCCTGCCGCGGTGAGCGCCGGAGCAATGTGGCAGGTGGACGGGGGGGCTTGGCAGAGCAGCGGCGCGACGGTTTCCTACTTGAGCGTGGGCACCCATACGGTGGCGTTCAAGCCGGTCAGCGGCTACACCACTCCCAGCACTCTGTCGGTGATAATCTACAACGGCCAGACCGCGCCCGCAAACGGCACTTACCAACCGGTTGCGGACACAACGCCTACGATCACGACCGCCAGTCCGCTGCCCGCCGGGACGGTGGGCACGGCCTACAGCCAGACCTTTGCGGCCACTGGCGGCACAACGCCTTACACGTGGTCCCTGTACTCTGGCAGCCTGCCGTCCGGCCTGAGCCTGAGCAGCGGCGGCGTGCTGAGCGGGACGCCCAGCGCGGCAACGACCGCGAGCTTCACGGTTAAGGTGACAGGGAACAACGGGCTGTCCTCCACCGCGTCATTCAGCCTGACGATCAACGTCGTCACGAGCGCAGGATGTCATCCTGCCGATCTGAATGGCAATTGGCAGATGGTGATGGGTGAGGCGATCGCATACCTGGCCGGCTGGCAGCAGGGCGTTAACCAGATGAGCTACGCGATCCGCGCCGCATATCTGTGGCAGAACGGGCCAGGGTATGCACGGCAGAATGGTGTGTCAGAACCCTTATGCTGGGTCACGTCCGGCTCCGCAGTGTCGGCAGTTGCGAAATCGCAGAGCGGTTCCGGCGTTGGCGTTATGTCTGTCGGCAGCGGCGCGGAACGAACGGTGACCGGGTCATCGGTTTCCGTCACGGTCACGCCGCCCTCAAGCACATCAGCGTGGGGTTACGAGGAGACCTTGCCAGCCGGGCTTACGCCTTCGGGCATCACCGGACCGAGCGGGAACTGGAACGCGACGTCGCGGAAGATCACATGGTACAGCACGGGCTCGGCTGCGGCGGCACTCGGTTACACGGTTTCCGGCGCGAACGGGATCTATGCGCTTATTGGCGCAGTGAGTTTCGACGGTGCGGATGGCGCGGTCTCTGGCGGAAGCCAGGTCGCGATCGGCACTTCCACGCCGACACTATCCCTGACTCCGGCGAACAGATCAGCGACCAAGGACGCGGGAACGGCCACATTCAGTGTTGTGAACAGCGGTTCCGGTACGATGGCGTGGACGGCGGCGGTGACTTCGGGCGGCTCATGGGCGCGGATCACCTCCGGCGCGAGCGGCAGCAATGCAGGGACAGTCACAGTTGGTTACGACGCCAACCCAGCGGGCGGTGCGGAGCGCACGGCGACCATTCGTGTGTCTGCGACTGGAGCTACGGGCAGCCCGGTTGATGTGACGGTCACGCAGGCTGCCAGTTCTGGAAATGGCGGAGGTACGGCTACACGCAGTGTCAGCGGCACAGTGGTGAGCGTCAGTGTACAGCCGCCCGCAGGGACGTCGGCATGGGGGTATGAGGAGACACTGCCTTCTGGGCTCACACCTTCGGTCATCACAGGTCCGAACGGGAACTGGAACGCGACTTCGCGCAAGATCACATGGTACGGCACTAGTTCGACTGCGGCGACACTCGGTTACACGGTTTCTGGCGCAAACGGGACATATGCGGTGGTTGGATCTGTAAATTTCGACGGCAACAACGGCACATCCTCTGGTGTCAGCCAGGTCACAATCGATTCACATGTGGCGCTGCCCGCCTGGGCATGGGGCGCGTTTAGCGGGTATATCGATGGCGAGTCCAAAGGGGCTGTTTCGATGAGCGTGACTTCGCAGGGGAAGGTGTCAGGCAAGTTGGCGTTCTGCGGAACCAACTATACGTTCAGCGCGGCGTCATACGCTGCCGGGGGGAGCGCGGAGGACGGCTATTCTGTCACCGTGAATGCCGTGGCAGGCAAGACGGCTCTGCCGCTGACGCTGCTAGTGACGCAGGCGTCAAGTTCGCTCTCGGCTGCGCTGGGCGTCGCAAACGGTCAGCTTGGCGACGGCTCGTCTGTGGTTCTGTACCGCAATGTCTGGAAGGATGCGGACATGGTCGCGACGGCCGCAAACTACATGGGCTACTATACGGCAACGCTGCCGGGCGGGAGCGGTTACGGCAGCGGGTATCTGACCTTCACGGTTGATGCGGCGGGCGGCGTTAGGGCCGCTGGCAAGCTGGCGGACGGCACGGCGGTGTCGCTGAGCGGGCCGCTGATTCTCGACGAGGCCGGGCGCGTGTTTACGGTCGTCTATACCGCGCCGGCGGCGTACAAGGGCGGGAGCCTTTGCGGGCGGGCGGAGTTCGTGCAGTCCGGGAATGGGCAGGTCATTGTGCGGCTGTTGGAAGACATGTTCGCGTGGACAAGCCGGAACCCGCAGGCTACGGGTGATTACGGCACAGAGTTCGCACGCGATCTCGACCTGAGCGGAGGGTGGTATGACAAGCTGGTCAACGTGCGCACTTACTACGCGAGCGGTCTGACGGTGGACAGCGTCACGCTACCCTCATTGACCGTAGCGATCAAGACCACGGATTGGGATGAGACCGGAACGCGCAAGGTTACGGGTACGGACACATCCGAGGCTTACGCTGCGGAAGACGCTTCGCCCAACGGGATGGTGGTTAACTTGAATTCCGCAGGTACCGGGTTATCTGCACCGAAGGCAGACACTCCGGTGAAGCTGTCGGACAACACTTACGACTACAAGGCCGACACGACGGGCGACAACGTGGTT